>NZ_JBEZZG010000008.1:0-245165 GCF_040639085.1 Nonomuraea sp. NPDC023979 | reverse complement strand
CCGCCGACTCCGGGTGGCCGGCCGCCCCCACGGCCCGGCGCCGGGGAGGGGGCGGGGGGCGGGCGGGGGCGCGCTCCGGCCACCGGCCCGCAGGGACCGTCTCCCCTCTGCTTCCGCGCAGTCTGCGGGCCGCGACGCCTTACTCGCCGCCCTTCTGCACGTAAGACCGGACGAATTCCTCCGCGTTCTCCTCGAGCACCTCGTCGATCTCGTCGAGGATGGAGTCGACGTCGTCGGTGAGCTTCTCCTGCCGCTCCTGGACGTCGGGTGCCGCCGTCGCCTCGGTCTCCTCGACCTCGGACTCGCGCCGGCCGGTCTGCTTCTGCCCACCGGTGTCCTTGCTCGCCATGTCCTACCTCCACGTCGGGGGACTGCCTCTAGCCATATCTTCCCCGAACCGGGCCACAATGCGCGCTCTTCCCCCCGCGATCTTGCGGACTTGACTGGATAGCGACACTATCCAATACTGGGAGAGAGACGAGCACCACGGAGGTTCCGATGTCCCCAGCGTCACTGAGCACGGCAGGCGTGCTCCTCATCACGGTCCCGACCATCGCCTTCGGCGGCGTGTCGCTGCTGAGCTTCCTCATGCGCGGCGTCCCCGGATACCTGGACAACCCGGTCCGCCGCGGCCTGTGGCGCGCCGGCCACGCGCACGCCGGCGTCCTGGTGCTGTTCAGCCTGGTGGCGATGCTGTACGTGGACCAGGCCGACCTGTCCGACGGCTGGAAGACGCTGGTGCGGGTGTCGATCGTGGCCGCGCCGATCCTGATGCCGCTCGGCTTCTTCCTGTCGGTGGCGCGCCCCTCCGACACCAGGCCCAACCGGCTGATCGCCCTGACGTTCGCGGGCGGCGCGTCGCTCGCCGTGGGGACGCTGACCCTCGGCGTCGGCCTGGTATGAGCCTGGGCGCCTCAGGCGGTGCCGGGAGGCCAGATCCCCACGTCCAGGAGCCGGTGGGCGTAGGAGTAGGCGACGAGCTGGCTGCGGTTGCTGCAGGCGAACCGGTCGAGGAGCTTGCCGATCCGCTCCGCCACGGTGTAGCGGCTGAGGTTCATCTCCCGCGCGATCCTCGCCGTCGTGTACCCCTTGGCCAGCATGACGATCAGTCCGGTGTCGCGGTCGTTGAGCAGGTCGCCGGAAGCGAGGTCCATTGGCCGTCCCAGTTCGAATCACCTTGACCGGAGACTTTCCCCGGCGGAAAGCACCCGTGAAAGCACGCTAGAAGAAGGCGCTTAAGCATCGGTATGGCGTGAGCATGCGGCCGCTTATCAGCACAGGTCACCAGCGGCCCCCGGCAGCCGGCCGGCGCGGGCCCGCGCCCTGGAGGATGTCCTCGTAGACCTCCTTCAGCACCGGGCTCGGATCGATCCCGAGATCGGCGGCCAGATGCCGGCGGACGGTCTCGAACTGGGCCAGCGCCTCCGGGGCCCGCCCGCAGCCCGCCAGCGCCCGCATCCGGGCCGCGACCAGCCGCTCGCGCGCCGGGAAGAACGGCACCAGCTCGTCGAGCCGGTTCAGCACCTCGACGTGGCCGCCGCGGTCGAGTTCGAGCTCCGCCCAGTCCTCGTTGATCGTGAGGTGGAGCTCGGTGAGCCTGGCCACCACGTCGTCGAGCAGCGCGACGCCGGTGAACTCCTCCAGCGGCCGGCCCCGCCACAGCCGGATGGCGTCGTCGAGCAGCTCCGAGGCCGCGTCGGCGGCGCCCCTGCGGCGCATCTCCCGGCCCGCCCCGGCCAGCTGGCGGAACCTCAGCAGGTCGAGCTCGCCCGCCGCCGCGTCCAGCCGGTACCCCCAGCCCTGGTGGGAGATCCGGTCGCCGATCCTGCGCCGCAGCATCGAGACGTACACCTGGAGGTTCTTGCGCGCCGTGGGGGGCGGCCGGTCGCCCCACAGCGCGTCCAGCAGGTGGCCGGTGGGGACCACGTGGTTGGGGTGCGACAGCAGGATCGCGGCCAGCAGCCGGGCCTTGCGGGCGCTGATGTGCGCGATCGCGCCGTCGACGCGCACCTCCAGCGGGCCCAGCACGCGGGCGTCCAGCGCGGGCCGCGCCTCCTGGCTCCCGCCCTCACGCCCGCCGTCGCGTCCGGCGCGGGCGGTGCCGAGGGCGAGGAACCCGGCCAGGTCGATCGGCGGCGGGCTCTGGCCGGCCGACTGGCGGTGCAGCGCCCGCACCATCGACAGCGCGGCGATGGTGACGTCGTCGACGCCCGCCTTCGTCTCGAACCACCGCCAGTCGCCGTCGGGGTTGACCTCCAGGAAGACCGGCCCGTCGGCCGTCAGCAGGAAGTCGAACGCGCCGTAGCGCAGCCCCCAGTGCCCGGCGAGCCGGTGCACCGCCCCGGCCACCGCCTCGGGCGTGGCCGCCGGGGTGACCGTGACCGACTCCGGGTCGCACCAGATCGCCTCCGGAGACGGTTTGCCGACGCGGAACGACTGGATCTCCCCGTCGAGGTAGTAGACGCGCAGCTCGGCGACGTGCTCGACGTACTCCTGGACGATCATCGGCGCGTCGCGCCGGTCCAGCCGGCCGGCCTCCGACGCCTGGACGATCTCGGGGAAGACGCCGTGCAGCGTGCCCGGCTCCGCCTCGACGAAGTGCTGGTCGAGGGCCTTGACGACGACCCGGCCGCCCGGCAGCTCGGCGACGGCCGCGCCGGGGTCGGTGGTGACGATCGTGCGCGGCGTGCGGACTCCCAGGCGGGCGGCGTCGTCGAGCTGGACCAGCCGCCCCGGGTCGGCGCCCGCGGGCAGCCGGACGGCCGAGCGCGCCGACAGCTGGCGGACGAGCGCGTACCAGGAGTCGGCCCTGAACACCGAGGCCGGCGAGCCGTTCGCGCCCGGGATGGCGCGCGGCGAGAAGTGCCGCACCCAGGTGACGGTGGGCCTGATGCGGCGGCCGTCGAGCGTGGGGGCGCCGTCGTCCAGGCGCGCGGTGACGCCCAGGCCCGCCAGCGACCCGGCGTCGACGCGGACGCTGGGCACGCCGAGCGTGCGCAGGCCGCGCTGGAGCACGGTGAACTCCGGCAGCCCGGCGCGGCCGACGAGGACCACGCACGGCAGGACGGCCGCGCTGTCGGCGCCCTCCGGAAGCTGCCACGACGCGCCGGTCCGGCCGCGCGGCATGCGGAGGGTGTAGGGGTCGCCGCTCACCGGCGTCCTCCCGCCGCCCGGCTCGGGAACGGTCCGCTTCGGCCCGGCCACAGGTCATGCCGGGCGTGGCCGGCGAACGCGTTCATGAGGCGATGGTCATCTCGCGGCGGTGGGCGCACAACGGCCGCCTCTGCCGAACGGCAGAGGGGGAGGCTGCCAATCCGTTAGCCCACGTTTGTGGGGTTGTGCCATGCGCTGATCACAGGCCCATACTCGACCTGCAACGACATCTCCAGCGGACAGAGGGTGGGCCGTGCCGGGCGACGTGGTGACTGCGGCAGGACTGACCAAACGCTACAGACGCGCCGAGCGGCCCGCGGTCGACGGCGTCTCGTTCGAGATCTCCCGCGGCGAGACCATCGGGCTCCTGGGACCCAACGGCGCCGGCAAGACGACACTGATCAAGATGATCTGCGGGGTGACGGCCCCGACCTCGGGCGAGGTGCGGGTGTTCGACGCCGACCCGGTGCGCCAGCCGGTCGCCGCCAAGAGCGGCATCGGGGCGATGCACCAGTCCGGGCCGTTCGACATGATGCTGCCCGCGCTCGACAACCTGCGCATCGCCGCCCACTTCCGGGGGCTGCGCTGGCGGCAGGTGCGCCCGTGGGCGCTGGAGCTGGCCGAGTTCCTCAACCTGACCGAGGCGCTGCAGCGGTTCGCCTTCCAGCTCTCGGGCGGGCAGCGGCAGCGGCTCCAGCTCGTCCGGGCGCTGCTCACGATCCCCCGGCTGCTCATCCTGGACGAGCCGTCGGCGGGGCTGGACGTGGCGGGGCGGCGCGACATCGAGCGCTTCGTGACCTGGCTGCGGGAGGAGCACGGCGTGACCGTGCTGTGGACCAGCCACCACATCGACGAGCTGGAGCGCAACGCCCAGCGCGTCCTGGTGATCAACCGGGGCAAGGTGGTGCGCTTCGCCAAGCCGCGCGAGCTGGTGGAGGAGTTCGGCACCACCCACCTGGTGGTGTCGGTCGACGACCCGGAGGCAGGCCGGATCGTGGCCGGGTGGGCGAACGCCGCCCGGCTGACGGCCACCGCCGAGGAGTCCGAGGTCCGCATCCACGGCGCCAAGGTGCAGGAGGTGCTGCCGGAGCTGTCGCGCTACTGCCACGACCACGGCGTGGCGATCACCGGCGTCTCCACCGTCGCGGACTCGCTGGAGCAGGTCTTCCTCCGCATGACCGAGAACGAGGGATGAGGCGCATGGCGGCCAAGCTGACGTTCGTCAACACTCCCCCGACCGGCATCCCGAAGGCGGCCGAGCTGTCGGCGGTGCTCTACCGCGAGTACGCGCTGCTGGCCCGCAACCGGGTCTACCTGATCATGGGCCTGGCCCCGATGCTGATCTACCTGCTGCTGGTCAACACGTCGCTGAGCAACCTCATGCAGGTCGTCGTGTACGAGGGCGTCGAGGTGCCGTTCGCGGTGTTCCTGCTGCCGATGACGCTGGCGATGGCGGTGGTCAGCGCGGCCGGGACGTCCGGCATGGCGCTGTTCCAGGAGGAGATGAGCGGGGTGTCGACCCAGCTGTGGTCCTACCCGCTGCGCCGCTCCCGCTTCCTCGTCGGCAAGGTGATCGCCGGGGTGTCGCTGGTGCTGCTCCAGGCCCTGCTGGCGCTCGGCCTCGCGGTCGTCGTCTTCGACCTGCCGTTCGGCGTCGAGGCGTGGGCGGGGCTGCTGGCGGCGCTGGCGATGTCCGCGGTGGCCTTCAACGGGCTCTACCTGGCGGCGGCCATCCTCATCACCGACTACCAGGCGTTCATGCTGCTGTCGAACATCTCGATCCCGGTGCTCATCTTCAGCGCCCCGTCGCTCTACACCGTCGACAGCATGCCCACGGTGCTGCAGTGGGTGGCGGCGGTCAACCCGCTCACGTACGGGATCAACGGGATGCGCGACGCGGCCGTGTTCGGGTTCGCCGAGGTGTGGCAGGACCTGCTCGTCCTGGCGGTCCTGGCGGTCGTCAGCTACACGGTCGGCGGGCGCGCGCTGCTCAACCGCGCCCGCAACATCTGATCTGGCACTCAGGCAGGGGACGATGCGCACAGACGACTCCGACCAGGTGAAGCTCCGGCTGCCCGGCACCGACCGGGCCCGCGACCCGGCCGCCACGTACGCGATGGCGCGGCGCGCGGCCCGGCTCGTCGGGATCACCCGGGTCGCGGACATCACCAGGCTCGACACCATCGGCATCCCGACGTTCCAGGCGATCCGCCCGGCCTCCAGGACGCTCGCGGTGTCCCAGGGCAAGGGCGTCACGCCGGAGCTGGCCCGGGTGTCGGCGATGATGGAGGGCATCGAGCTGTGGCACGCCGAGCAGCCGATGACGCCGGTCCTCCAGGCGCCGCCGCGCGAGGTGGCCGACCGGCTGCCCTACGACGTGCGCGCCCTGCCCGCCGCGCCCGCCTCGCTCCTGCACGACGGGCTGCCGGTCGACTGGGTCACGGCCACGTCGCTGGCCGACGGCTCGCGCGCGCTGGTGCCCCGGGAGTGCGTCGAGTTCTCGCTCGTGCGCAGGACCGGCTGGACCGCTCCCGCGTTCCTGTCCTCGACCAACGGCCTGGCCAGCGGCAACACCGTGACCGAGGCCGTGCTGCACGCCCTGTACGAGGTGATCGAGCGTGACGCCGTCACCGCGGCGCTCGCCTCGGGCGGCAGGGGCGCGCTCGCCGACCCGGCCACGCTCGGATCGCCGGTCGTCGACGGCCTGTGCGAGGCCATGGCCCGCGCCCGCGTCGCCCTGGAGGTCAGGTCCGTGCCGTCGCCGACCGGGCTGCCGTGCTTCCTCGCGCGGATCACCTGCGACGACTACCCGCCGGCGTTCATGGGGTTCGGCTGCCATCTCAGCTCCGAGATCGCGCTGACCAGGGCGATCACCGAGGCGGCGCAGGCCAGGCTCGGCTACGTGTCGGGCGCGCGGGACGACCTGCTGCCCGGCACACACGACGCCGCGCTCGGACGCGGGCCGCTCCCCCGGCCCGCCGGCGGAGCCGCGATCCGGGGGCAGACGGCGCACGAGAGCCTGCTCGACGACCTGCGCGAGGTGGTCAAGCGGGCCGCCGAGGCGTTCTCCTGCGTCCCGCTCGTCGCCGACCTGACCCGGGAGGAGATCGGCGTCCCCGTGGTCAGGGTGGTGGCTCCCGGCAGCCGCATCACACCGGAGGTGCTGTAGTGAGCCCGTCCAGGACGCTGGTCTACGCCGGGCCGACGATCTCCCCCGAGGAGGTCCTCGCCGCGGCCCCGCACGCCGAGGTCCGCCCGCCGGTGGCGCGCGGGGACCTGCACCGGGAGGAGTGGCGCCGGAGCGACACCGCCGTGCTCATCGACGGCTACTACCGCGAGCGGCTGTCGGTGGGGCACAAGGAGATCCTCTGGCTGCTCGACGCGGGCGTGCGGGTCGTCGGCGCGGCGAGCATGGGCGCGCTGCGGGCCGCCGAGCTGGGCCCGTTCGGCATGACGGGCGTCGGCGAGGTCCACGGCATGTACGCCTCGGGGGAGGTCGACGGCGACGACGAGGTGGCGGTGCTGCACGGGCCCGCCGAGCGCGGCTACCCGCCCGTCACGGTGGCGCTGGTCAACCTGCGCCACGGCTGCCGGGAGGGGGCCCGTACCGGGCTCGTCCCGGCGGAGGCGGGCGAGCGGATCGTCGCGGCCGCCAAGGCCAGGCCGTTCACGCACCGCTCCTGGGAGGAGCTGGAGCGGGCGGTGGACCCGGGCGACCGGGAGGCGCTGGGCACGCTCCGGCGCAAGATCGCCGGCGGCGAGTGGGACGTCAAGCGGCTGGACGCGCTGGCGGCGCTGCGCCGGCCCGCTGAGCCGCCCACTGAGCCGCCCGCCGAGCCGACGGTCCGCTGGGCGGCCGAGTCTGCGCTGACGGGCGTCACCCACTACGAGGCGCTGGCCTGGCGGTCGCGGTGGGAGTACGCGCCCGGCAGGTGGATGACGGACCTCGACGTGCTGAGCGCGGCCCGCCTGTACGCCGACGACTACCCGGACGTGCACGAGGAGGTGCTGACCGGCCTGCTCGCGGGCTTCGCCGCCGAGCGGGGGCTCACGACCGGCGCGTACGCGCGGGCACGGCTCGGCGGCGCCACGAGCGAGGGAGAGAACGGCGGCGGCGAGGGCCCGCTGCCCGGCAACCTGGCCTCCTGGCTGACCGAGGCCGAGCGCGACACGCTGAGCGCCGAGGAACGGCTCACGCTGGTGATGGTGCGGGTGTGGCCCGTCTGGCAGTCGGAGGACTGGCGGCCCGCCGTGCTGGAGCGGATCCGGCGCTCGCCGCGCTGGCCGGAGTGGTGCGACCTGGTCGCCCGCGCCGACGACGCCGCCGAGCGCACCCGCGGCAAGCTGGCCGTGCCCGCCCCCGCGATCGCCGGGACCGTCTTCTCCCGCCGCTGGAACCGGCCGGGCACCGGCGCCCGGATCGAGCTGGCCCGGCGCGGCTTCCTCGACATGGAGGACCTGGGCGTGGCTGCCAGGAGGTTCTTCGCGCTGGACGTACGCGGGGCCGGAGGGCGATGAGCGCGACCACGCCGGACCTGGAGGCCGACCCGTCCGCGCCCGAGCACCGCGCCGACCCGCACCCGCTGCTGCGCGACATGCGGGAGCGGGCCCCCGCCTGCCGCCGCCGGTGCCCGTCCACCGGGCGGGTGCTGTGGTACGTGACCCGGTACGCCGACGTGCAGCGCGTGCTCCTCGGCCCCGCCCTGGGGCGCCAGCTCGACCGGCTGCCGCCCGAGGCCGCCGCGTTCCACCGCCGCTTCGAGCACGACCCGCTGGCGATGGTGCGGCGCAACGTGTTCAACCTCGACCCGCCCGACCACACGCGGCTGCGGCGGCTGATCGCGCCCGCGTTCGGCCCCCGTACCGTGACGGCGCTGGAGCGGCGCGTCCACGCCGTGGTCGGCGAGCTGATCGGCGCGATGGCGGCGGGCGGCCCCGAGGCCGACGTGATCGAGGCGCTGGCGCTGCCGCTGCCGCTGCGCGTCGTCGCCGAGCTGATCGGCTTCCCGCTCGACGACCTGGACCGGCTGCGCGGGTGGAGCGACGACATGCTGCGCAGCCGCGACGTGACGCGGGTGCGCCGCGCCGGGGTCGCGTTCGTCGCCTACGCGAGCGCGAAGCTCGCCGAGCGGCGCGCGCGGCCGGGCGACGACCTGCTGTCGCGGCTGGCCACCTCGCCCGAGCTGAGCCGCGCCGAGCTGGTCTCCAGCGTGTTCCAGCTGCTGCTGGCGGGCGACGAGACGACGGTCAACCTCATCGGCAACGCCGTGCTCGAACTCCTGCGCCACCCCGGCCAGCTCCGGCGGCTGCGGGAGCGGCCCGAGCTGATCGACTCCGCCGTGGAGGAGGCGCTGCGCTACAACGGCCCCGTCGGGCACTCCCGGCCGCTGTACGCGCTGACCGGCACCGAGATCGGCGGCGTGCCCGTCGCGTGCGGCGACGTCGTCGTGCCGGTGCTGCTGGCCGCCAACCGGGACCCGGCGGTGTTCGACAGGCCCGACACGTTCGACATCGGCCGCACCCCGAACCGGCACCTCGGCTTCGGCCACGGCAGCCACTTCTGCCTCGGCGCGACGCTGGCCAGGATCCAGGCGCGGGCCGCCGTCGGCGCGCTGGTGCGCCGCTTCCCCGGCCTCACGCTGGCGGCCGACCCGGCCCGCCTGGAATGGACGCCGGAGCTGTTCCTGCACGGCGTGCGCCGCCTGCCCGTACTGCTGAAGGAAGGAGCCGGCGCGTGACGGACGAGTGGGCGGACTACGCGTACCTGTCGCGGACGGCGTTCGGCTACGCCGGCTCGCAGATCCTCTACAGCGCCGTCCGGCTGGGCCTGCCGGACGCCCTGGCCGACGGCCCGCTGCCGGTCGAGAAGCTGGCGGGCGCCGTGGGAGCCGACCCGGCGGCGCTGAGGCGGCTGGCGCGGGCGCTGGTGGTGCTCGGCGTGCTCCGCGAGACGGCGCCGGGGCAGCTCGCGCTGGCCGAGCTCGGCCGGCCGCTGTGCGCCGGCCATCCCCGGTCGATGCGCTCCAGCGTGCTGCTGTTCGGCGACCCGGCCGTCTGGAGCGCCTGGGGCGCGCTCAGCGACAGCGTGCTGACCGGCGAGCCGGCCTTCGACCGGGTGCACGGCCGGCCGCTGTTCGACCACCTCGCCGGCGACGCCGGGCTGTCGCGGATCTTCAACACGGCGATGCGCGAGGGCACCGGGCACCTGGCCGCCGAGGTGCCCCGCGCCGTCGGCTGCGGCGGCGCCCGCGTGGTCGTCGACGTCGGCGGCGGGGACGGCACGCTGCTGGCCGCGGTCCTCGCGGCCGTGCCGGGCGCGCGCGGCGTCCTGTACGACACCGCCGAGGGCGGGGCGGGGGCCGCGGAGACCTTCCGGCGGGCGGGGGTCGCCGATCGGTGCGCGGTCGAGGCCGGCGACTTCTTCGCGCGCGTGCCCGGCGGCGACCTCCTGCTGCTCAAGGGCATCCTGCACGACTGGGACGACCGGCGCTGCGCCACGCTGCTGCGCCGCTGCCGCAAGGCGATCGACCCGGGCGGGCGGCTGCTGGTGGTCGAGCCGGTGCTGCCCGGGCGGCTGGACGCGCCGGACGCGGCCGGGGCCGTCATGAGCGACATCGCGATGCTCGTCTACACCGGCGGCCGGGAGCGCGACCGGGCCGGGTTCGAGGAACTGCTGGCCGGAGCCGGGTTCGCGCTGGAGGGCGTGAGCGCGCCGCTCGGCGGCACCGCGATCCGGGTGCTGTCCGCCGCACCGGTCTGAGCCCGCGAGCCGTCCGACTGGCCGGGTCACGGGGAGTCATGAGTACTTCCCACTGGCGGGCGCCCGCCTTGAGTAATCCCGCTGCTCTGGCGGTCCGGCCCGGCGCGGAGCATAGTGTGCCGGTCGAGCAGGCGCGCCCGAACTCGGAATGGTCAGGTGGCACACCGGTGGACGTGAGGCAGGCGGGCGAGACGGCGCCCGCGCTGCGGGTCGTCGTGGGCGAGCCCGACCGGGCGGTGCGCGCCAGGCTCAGGAGCGTGCTGCACGTGGGCAACGGCATCCGCGTCCTGGGCGAGAGCGGCGACCCCGACCGGCTGTGCGAGCAGGCGGCCCGTTTCCAGCCCCGGGTGGCGGTGGTGAACGCGGCGCTGCGCCAGCCCGACGGCCAGGAGTCGGCGCTGGCCATGGCCGCCCAGGCGAGGAAGCGGACCCGGGTGGTGGTGGTCTCGGACGTGCTGGACGAGCAGCTCCTAGGGCGGGCGCTGCGCGGCGGCGCGGGCGGGTTCGTGCACCGCGAGTCGCTGCTGGAGGAGATCGTGCCCGCGATCCGGCTGGTCGCCGCCGGGCACACGTTCATCTCCAGCTCGATGGTCACCCGGCTGCGCGACCGCATCTCCGCCGTCATCCCGCGAGCCGACCGGCGGCCGGCGGCGCTGACCCGCCGCGAGGCCGAGGTGCTGGCCCTCGTCGCGGCCGGCCTGTCGAACGCGGGCATCGCGGGCCGGCTCGGCATCGGCACTGGAACGGTCCGCTCGCACCTGGCGCGCATCCTGGCCAAGCTGTCGGCGGCCAACCGGGCGCACGCGGTGGGCATCGCCTACGAGTCGGGGGTCATCACCGGCGAATCGGTTCACCGCCTGCTCGGGCGTGGGTAGCCCACCAGGCGTGCAGGGCCGGGTGCTGGGCGACGGCCTCCTCCGTGGTGAGCAGTGGCTCCGGCTCGCCGGTCAGGGCCCGCGCCACCGCCGCGCCGTCCTGGGCGGGCGGCGGGAGGAGCGCCTGGGCGCGGAAGAACCCGGCGGCCAGCTCGGGGCTGCTCAGCAGGGCCCGCGACCTGCGGGCGAGGATCTCCCGCTGGAACGCGCTCGCCTCCCGCGCCCCGTCGTCGCGTGGCCGGTCCTGGGCGAGCGCGAGCCGCCAGGACGTCTCCGCCTGCGCCGCCACGGCGCTCTGCACCGCCGGGAAGGCGTCCGGGTCGGCGCCGTGGCGGGCCAGCTCGGCCGCCAGCCGCAGCGCGCCCAGCGCGGCGACCGACATGCCGTGCGAGTGGACGGGGTTGAGCGCGCACACCGCGTCGCCGATCGCGAGGAAGCCGCCGGGCAGCGCGGCCCGCTCGAAGAACCTCCTGCGGTTGGCGGTGTCGCGGTACGGGCGGACGCCGCCCAGCGGGGTGGCGGCCGCCATGAGGTCGGCGACGAGCGGGTCGCGCAGCGCGCGGGCGAAGGCGGTGAAGCCTCGCTCGTCCACCGGCGGCTCGCCGCCCCGGGTGCCGGTGAGGGTGACGATCCAGCGGCCGTCCTCGACCGGGAACAGGGTCGCGCCCTGGCCGGGCCGTCCCGGCGCCGGGCGCGGGTGCAGCATGACGGCGGGCATGCCTTCGGCCAGCCCGTCCGGGGCCCGGTAGTGGCGGGTGGAGTACGCCAGCCCGGAGGAGACCGTGACCTCCTCGACGGCCGGCGCGCCGATCGCCCGGAGCCAGCCGGGCGCCTTCGACCTGCGGCCCGTCGCGTCCACGACGAGCGCGGCGGTGATCGTCCGCGTCCCGCCGCCCGCGGTCTCGACGACGGCGCCGGTGACGCGCCGCCGGTCGCCCGCCAGGCCGAGCGCCCGCGTGCCGGTCAGGACGGTGACGCCGGGCAGCGCCCGCTCGCGCACCACCTGGTCGAGCAGCCCGCGCCCGCACGACAGGAGGCAGGCGCCGGTGTCGAGCCGCCGGAACCAGCCCTGCGCGGCGAGCACCAGGGCGTCGCCGGGCAGGCCGCGCCGCTGCGCGCCGCGCGCCAGCAGCTCCGCCACCGTGCCGGGCAGCAGCTCGTCCAGCGCCCGGGCGCCGCCGCTCACCAGCACGTGGCTGTGCCGTGACTGCGGCAGCCCGCGCCTCGGCAGCGGGCCGGGCGGGTAGTGGTCGCCCTCGACCAGCAGCACCTCGCCGGCGTGCCGGGCGAGCACGGCGGCGGCCAGCACACCGGCCAGGCCGCCGCCGAGGACGAGCGCCCGCGTCATGAAAGCGCCGGGCGCTCTTCGATCAGCCCCTGCTCGATCATGGTGCCGAGGAACGCCTGCACGTCCTTCACGATGCGGACGCTCACGGCGACGCTGCCTCCGGAGAACTGCTGGGACAGCTCCGAGACGATCGCCTCGCGTTCACCCTTGTCGGCGACGAGCGTCCAGATCCGCGAAGCCGTCTCGTTCAAGCTGTGGAAGTCCCCGGACTCGGTGTGGTACAGCGAGATGCCTCCGGCGGTCTCCTGCCATATCACAGCGTCGCTGATCTGGAGTGACACACTCCACCTCCTCTAAACGGGCGTGATGGGAAGCAGTTCGCCGACGCGGACGGCGCCGGGCGAGGGTCGTACGTAGGTCTTCCAGTCGTCGAAGACCGGGTGCACGGCGTCGCTCGCCACCAGGCGCGGCGTCGTCATCTCGGGGTCGCGGGCCAGCTCGGCCGGCTTGATCCCCGACTCCAGCCACAGCTGGGTGGCGATGCCGTGCCGCAGGATCCGGCACTGGTGGCGGCTGTTGCGCCGCAGGTCGCCCGATTCGGACATGTGGGCGGCCCGGCAGCCTCCGCCGCAGGACGCCTTGATGTAGCACTTCTCGCAGTCGGCGTGGTAGTCGCCGCCGTACACCGAGCTCGTCCGCATGTCGTAAAGCAGCGGGGCGCCGAAGATCTCCGACAGCGACTGGCGGCGCACGTTGCCCGCCAGGTGGCCCGGTTCGGTGACGAGCTTGCACGGGTAGACGTCGCCCAGCGAGTTGATGTAGATCTCGTTGCCGCCCATCCCGCAGTTGCCGCGCACGGCGCACCGCTGGAGCGGCTTGGGCCCGTCCGGCAGGAGCCGTCCGGCCGCGGGCGAGGTCCAGGTGATGCGCTGGATGCGCAGGTGGTCCTCCCACCCGAACTCGAACTCGTCGTCGACGCCCCGGCCCAGGTTGTTGTGGTACATCAGCCGGATGTCGCGGACCTCGATGCCCTCCATGAAGGTGGCGAAGTCCTCGAGCTGGTCGACGTTGTCGGAGGTGACCAGGTGGTTGATGAGGGGCACCACGCCGGCGTCGTTGAGCATCCGCAGCGCCCGGTGGGTCTTGTCGAACGAGCCCGCGCCCCGGGTGCGGTCGTGCGTCTCGGCCGTGGCGCCGTCGACGCTCACCGTGACGGTGCCGAACAGGTCCGCGAAGCGCCGGGCGATCCCCGGGGTCCGGATCATCGTGGCGTTCGTGATGATGTTCGAGGTCAGGCCGCTGTCGTTGGCGTGCTGGACGATCTGGAACAGGTCCTTGCGCAGCATCGGCTCGCCACCGGTGAAGATCATGGTGGAGGCGCCGAACTCGGCCACCTGGGTGACCAGCGCCAGCGACTCCTCGGTGGTGAGCTCGCCCGGCAGGCACTTCTCCGAGGAGGCGTAGCAGTACGGGCAGCGCAGGTTGCAGCCGTCGGTGATGGCGTAGTAGACCTGGCTGAGCCGCGGCTCCGACATCGTGACCCGAGGCTGGTTCCCGTTGTAGTAGACGATCCAGCTCAGGATGAGCTTGGCGAGGAGCCGGTCGGTCTCCTCGGTCTCCTCCAGCCGTCCGCCCGGACGGGCCAGGGCCCGCAGGACGCCGAACTCCCGCGCGTCCAGGACGCACCGGCCACCCGACAGCGGATTGATGACCAGGTAGTCCCCATCGTGCACGAAGTAGGTCAGGTCTTCCGGTACGTCGAACAGCGAGTGGTTCCGGGCCAGCTTCCCAGACATCATTCCCCTTCACGCTCTCAGCGGCAGGTGCGGCCCCGGGCCAGGCCCGGCGGCCTGCGGCCCGGAGCCGCGTACGCGACAGCCGGCGTCGGCCGCGCCTAGTTCGCCACGGCCCCGGACCCGGAGCCGGACCAGGCCCCGCACATGCACTTGGCGTCGGCCTCGATCGAGTGGACCTCGACCTCCGGCCTGGCCCACTGCTCGCCCGACAGAACCTCGGGCAGCGTGGCCGGGATCTTGTCCTTGAGCGAGATGAGCAGGTCGGTTTCTTCCTTGGTCAAGGTGGCGAACGCCTCCTCGACCTCAGCGGCGATCGGGTCGTTGATGATCCCGGCCTCGCGCAGAGCTTCCTTCGGATCGAAGGCCATGCCCTCACCTCTCCGTGTTGGTGATGCGTTGCAGGTCGAGTATGAGCCGGTCACGAGAGGGTGGCACAACCCCACAAACGTGGGCTCTACCGGCGGTGACCTGGACCGGCGAGACCCCACGATCGTGGGGTTCCCGATCTCTTGCGATCGGCGGTGTCCCGTTTCAGCCTGGGTGTCAGGGCGCGGTCGTTCGGCGGACGAGGGGAAGAGCTGATGAGCGGTACCGGATCGGGTGTGTTCGACGCGCTCTCGCTCCTGCGGGCGGCCGGCCATCCCATCGACCTGCTCGACGAGCGGCAGCGGCGGGTGTTCGCCGAGCTCACCGAGCCGGAGGTCGCGCTGCTGAACTCGATCAAGAAGCGTCTGGACGAGGTCGCCGGCGAGGTCGAAGGACAGGAGCTCAAGCTCGTATGAGCGCACGGGGGCCGCGGCCTGCGCGCCGCAACGTCGTGGTCCTGTTCATCGACATGGTCGGGTCGACGGAGCTGGCCGAGCGCCTGGACCCGGAGCTGCTCATGCGGGTCCTGGACCGCTACTACGCCGCCTGCCGGGCGCGGATCACCGAGCACGGCGGCGTCGTGGAGAAGTACATCGGTGACGCGATCATGGCGGTGTTCGGCGTGCCGGTGAGCCGGGAGGACGACGCGCTGCGGGCGGTGCTGGCGGCGCGCGACTCGATGGCCGAGGTGCACCGGCTGGGCGCCGAGCTGAGCGCCGAGCTGGGCACGGGTGCGGGTTCGGTGGCCGCCGCGCGGGAGGGGGTGCGGCTGGACGCGCACTGCGGGGTCGCGTTCGGCGAGGTGATGGTGGCCGACGGCACGGGACCGGGCGTGCGGGTGATCGGCGACCCGGTCAACACGGCGGCCCGTCTGCAGTCGGCCGCGGCGCCCGGGGAGATCCTCGTCGGGGACGACGTCGCCCACCTGGTACGGCGGCACGCCCTGCTGGAGGAGGTTCCGCCGCTCAGCCTCAAGGGCAAGCGGGAGCCGGTGCGCGCCTGGCGGCTGGCCGGGGTGGAGCCCGACCGGGACGAGCCGGAGCCCGGCGCGGTGCCGCTGGCCGGCCGGGCCGAGGAGCTGCGCGGGCTCACCCTGCTGCACGAACGCGTGCTGGCCGACCGGCGGTGCGGCATGGCGACCGTGCTCGGCGCGCCCGGCATCGGCAAGTCGCGGCTGGTCAGGGAGTTCCTGGACCGGCTGCCCGACGGCGTGAGCGTGCTGACCGGCCGGTGCCCCTCCTACGGCATCGGCGCCACCTACCGGCCGATCGCGGAGATGCTGGAGGCGCTGAACGGCGGCTGGCCGGCCGTCGCCGCGATGCTCGGCCCGCAGAGCGCGCGGGTGCTGCGCGGGCTGGCGGGCACCGGGGAGCCCGGCGAGCTCGACACCGCCGGGGTGGCGGAGATCGCGCGGGCGGTGCGGTCGCTGTTCGAGGTGCTGGCCCGGCGCGGCCCGCTCGTGGTGGTGCTGGACAACCTGCAGTGGGCCGAGCCGACGCTGCTCGACCTGATCGAGGACTGCGCGGCGTGGCTGGCCCGGGTGCCGGTCCTGCTCGTCTGCGTGGCCCGGCCGGAGCTGTGCCGGACGCGGCCCGCGTGGGGGGCGGGCGTGGTGCGCGCCCTGTCGCTGGAGCTCGGCCCGCTGGGCCGGCCGGACATGGCCCGGCTCGTCGCCGAGCTCGCCGCCCTGCGCGCCGGCCGCGCCGAGGTGGTCGCCCACGACACGGCGGTCGCCGTACATGACGACGTCCTCGACCGGGTGACGTACGGCTCGGACGGCAACCCGCTGTTCGCCGAGCTGATGCTGGAGACGCTGGCCGAGGGCGGCTCCTCGCTGCCGCCCACCATCCAGGCACTGCTCGGCGCCCGGCTGGACCGGCTGGACGAGGCCGACCGCGACGTGCTGGAACGGGCCGCGACCATCGGCCAGGCGTTCACCGAGGAGCTGGTGGCGGAGCTGCTCGGCACCGGGCCCGACGCGGTGCGGGCGTCGCTGCGGCGGCTGCGCGACGACCGGCTGATCCGGCCCGGCGCGCTCCCGGGCGCGTACGAGTTCACGCAGACGCTCACCCGGGAGACCGTCTACGCGCTGACCAGCAAGCACGCGCGGGCGGACTGGCACCGGAAGCTGGCCGTCCGGGCGGGCGGCCACACGGGCGGCCACACGGGCGGCATCCCGGAGGACGCGCCCTTCCCCGGCCCCGGCCAGGCGGACGTCAGCCTGCACCTGCTGGCCGCCTGCCGGCTCACCCGCGAGGTGCGGCCGGGCGACCCGCTGCTGCCCGAGCTGACCGACCGGGCCGCCGCCTCGCTCATCAGGGACGGCTCCCGGGCGCTGCGCCGCAAGGACCTGCCGGCGGCGATCGCGCTGCTGGAACGCGGCCGGGAGATGCTGCCGCCGGGCCGGGACGAGCACCGGTCGCTGGCCGTCCGCATCAGCGACGCCCGGCTGGCCAGGGGCGAGGGCGACCGGGCCGCCGAGGCGCTGGACCGCGCCGGGGAGCTCGCTCCCGACGACCCGCGCACCGCGCTCACCTGCGCGATCCAGCGCGAGATCCTCGCCCTGCGCGCCGGGGCCCGCGGGCCCCGGCTGCCGCCGCTGCGCGAACGGCTGGCGCTCGACCCCGGCGACGAGCTGAGCTGGTGCCGCTTCCACCAGCTCGAAGCCCTGGCCCGCATCGAGGAGGGCCGGTTCGGCGCGGCGGACCGGGCGCTGCGCGACGGGCTCGGCCGGGCGCGGGCGATGGGTGACACGTACGAGGAGGACCGGCTGCTGGGCGGGCTGTGCGAGCTGGTGCAGTGGTCGCCGGCGCCGGTCCCGGAGGGGCTGGCGCTCTGCGCCGGCCTGCTGGACCGCTTCGCCGGCGACCGCGCCCTGCTGGTCCCGGTGCTCGCCACCCGGGCGCGGCTGCTCGCGCTCGCCGGCGAGCTGGAGGCCGCCCGCGAGGCGCTCGACACGGCCGACCGGCACGCCGCCGACCTGCACCTGGGGCTGCCCGCGCTCGCGGTGGCGCAGGTGCGGGGGCTGGCCGAGTCGCTGGCCGGCGACCACGAGAGCGCCGGGGACCGGTTCCGGCGGGCCGCCGCCGCGCTGCGCGCCGCCGGTCACGGGGCGCCCGCCGCCACCCTGGAGGTCTACGCGGCGCGCGAGGCCCTGCGGGCGGGGGACGCTGATCGGGCCGCCGCCGAGCTGGCGCGGCTCGCGGACGGCGGCGGCCCCCGGCAGCTGCGCGGCGAGGTGAGCGCCGCCGCGACCCGGGCGCTGATCGCGGCGCTCGGCGGCGCCCACGAGGAGGCGGCCCGCGCCGCCGCCCGCGCGCGGGCGCTGCTCGGCTCGACCGACGACCCCTGCCTGCGCGGCGACGTCCTGGCCGACCTCGCCAGGGCCGACCGGGCCGCCGGGCGCGACCCGGCCGCCGCCGCCCGCGCGGCGATCGAGGCGTACCTCACGAAAGGAGCGAGCTTGCCCGCCCGCAGGATCCGCGACTGGTGGGAGGAGCCGTGACCATGACGCCGCCCTGGCGCAGGGACCGGCCCGCCCAGTTCCCCGGGGTGCCCGCGTGGGGCCTGTCCACCCGGCGGCAGTCCCCCGAGCCCTTCGACGTCAGCCCGCTGTCGGGGGTGAGCAAGGAGTGGGCGTGGGGCGGGTCCGACGGCTCGGGTGTACGGGTGTGCGTGCTGGACACCGGCGTGGCCGCCGACCATCCGAGGATCGGCGGGCTGGAGCGGTCGCTGCACGTCGTCGGCGGGGACGACGGCAGGCCGGTCGTGGCCGAGTGCGAACCCGCCGACCCGGCCGGGCACGGCACCGCCTGCGCCGGGGTGATCCGGTCGATCGCCCCCGGCGTGTCGCTCACCTCGGTGCGGGTGCTCACCGACGGGAAGACCGGCTCCGGCGACGCGCTCGTGGCCGGGCTGAGCTGGGCCATCGAGGAGGGCTTCGACCTGGTCAACCTCAGCCTGTCGACGACCAGGTCCGGCTTCCGCGAGTCGCTGCACGAGCTGGCCGACCGCGCCTACTTCCGGCGCTGCCTGCTCGTGGCCGCCGCGCACAACATGCCCGTGCTCAGCTACCCGTGGACGTTCTCCTCGGTGGTCTCGGTGGCCAGCCACGACCTGCCCGACCCGATGACGTACTACTACAACCCGGCGCCGCCCGCGGAGTTCCACGCGCGCGGCGTCAAGGTGCCCGTCGCGTGGCCGGGCGGCCGGGAGATCCGCAGCACCGGCAACAGCTTCGCGGCCCCGCACATCACCGGCATCTGCGCGCTCATCCTGGGCAAGCATCCGTGGCTGACGCCGTTCCAGCTCAAGACCGTGCTCTATCTGGCAGCCGACAACACCCTGACTCACAGCGGAGAGGCCCATGTCTCCTGACGACATCGACGGCACCGAGCGCCGGCTGCTGCAGTCGGTCGTTGAAGTGGCCCGGCACATGTTCGGCGCCGCCGCCGCCTCCATCTTCCTGGTGGAGCCGGAGACCGGCGACCTGATCTTCGAGGCGGTGTCGGGCGAGGGCGAGAAGGAGCTGGTCGGCAGCCGGTTCCCGGCCGGGACGGGGATCGCCGGCTGGGTGGCGGCGAGCGGGCAGCCGATGGTCGCGGACGACGTGGCGGAGGTCGCGCCGTTCGCCCGCGACGCCGCCGAGTCCACCGGGTACGTGCCGCGCACGATCATGGCGGCGCCGCTGATCCGCTTCGAGGAGTGCGTCGGCGTCCTGGAGGTGCTGGACCGCACGGCCTCGCGCAGCGAGCTGGACGACATGGAGTTGCTCGGGCTGTTCGCCACCCAGGCGGCCTGCGCCCTGGAGCTGCTGCTGCGCATCC
The DNA here is from genome assembly GCF_040639085.1 of Nonomuraea sp. NPDC023979. Lineage (NCBI taxonomy): Bacteria > Bacillati > Actinomycetota > Actinomycetes > Streptosporangiales > Streptosporangiaceae > Nonomuraea > Nonomuraea sp. NPDC023979. Next base: position 226,101 of record NZ_JBEZZG010000008.1, on the reverse strand, counting down.
GGGCCGGGCGGCGCGCCGAGCCGCCGGCCGATCCGCGCGACCTGCTGCGCCGGATCGGCGAGCGCCTGTCGGCGTCCTCGCGGCCGCCCGACGCGACGGCGGTGCGCCTGCTGGCGCTCGCCGACGACCTGCTGGGGCCGTGACGGCCGGGCCGCGGCGCCGTCACCAGGCGGTGTGACGGCGGGTCTCTTTCCACATACGAGAGCGATCTTTACGTCCACTAAGAGCTATGTCACGATCACTCCGTTTTGCCGTTTGTTCTCAGGGAAGGCGGAAGTGATCACTCCCCCACCGGCACCCCCACCCTCCCGGCCCCTTGCTTCCTGGCACGACTCACTCTGAAAGGACGACATGGGAGCCAGCCGTCCGCACGACGCACTCCCCAGGAACGCATGGCCGTTCGTCGGACGCGCCACCGCGCTGCGCACCACCACGGAGGCGGCGGCGCGGGCGGAGGTGCGCGGCGTGGTGGTCGTGGGGCCGCCGGGGGCCGGCCGGACCCGACTGGCCGCGGAGGCGCTCGCCCGGCTGGCCTCGGCGGGACATCCGGTGGCCTGGGCCGGCGCCACCGCCGCCGCCGCGGCGATCCCGCTGGGCGCGCTGCTCCACCTCGCGCCGCTGAGCGACTGCGCGGCACACGGCACCCGGGTGGTCTTCGACCGGATCGTGGAGCGTTTCAGCGCCCCCGCCGCCGAGCGCCCGGTGCTCGTCGTGGACGACGCCCACCTGCTCGACAGCGTCTCGGCCGCGCTCGTCCACCGGCTCGCCCTGCACACGCGCGCCTTCGTGCTGCTCACCGCCCGGCAGGGGCAGCCCGCGCCCGACGTGGTGACCGCGCTGTGGAAGGAACGGCTGGCCCGGCGCGTCGAGCTGCGCCCGCTCGCCGACCACGACGTCGACACGCTGCTCGAACGCGCGCTCGGCGGGCCGCTGGACGCCGTCACCCGGCGCACGCTGCGCCGCCTGTCGGCCGGGAACCCGCTGGTGCTGCGCGAGCTGGTGCAGTCCGGGCTGGAGGGCGCGGTGCTGCACCGCGTCGACGGCCTGTGGCACCTGGGCGAGCAGGTGCGGGTCACGGGGCGGCTCGGCGACCTCCTGGAGGCGCAGATGCAGGTCGGCGACCCGGCCGTGCTGGGCGTGCTGGAGACCCTGGCCTGCCAGGAGCCGCTCGGCCAGCGGGTGCTCGAACGCCTGGCCGGGCCCGCCGCGGTCGCGCAGGCCGAACGGCAGGGGCTGGTCACGGTAGAGCTCTGCGGGGCGCGGCAGCGCACCCGGCTCACGATCCCCGCCTACGGCGAGGTGTTGCGCGCCCGCATGCCGCGCGCCCAGGCCCGGGCGATCTGGGGGCGGCTCGCCCGGGAGCTGGCCGCGTTACCGGGCCGCCGCGAGGACGACGCGCTCGACCTGGCCGTCGCGCGGCTCAACGCCGGTCTCGGCACGTCGGCGCGCGAGCTGCTGCACGCCGCGCAGCGCACCGCGGGACGGCTGGAGCTGAAGGCCGCAGAACGGCTGGCCACCGCCTCGCTGGACGCCGGGGGCGGCGTGGACGCGGCCCTCACGCTGGCCGAGGTCCTGTGCCACCAGGGACGCCACGCCGACGCCGCGGGCCTGCTCCCGGCGGCCGAGCAGTGCCGCGACGCCGAACGCGCCGGACGCCGGGCGATCCTCCGCGAGAAGATCGGCTACTGGCGCCGCCAGGTCACGCCGGACCCGCAGGACCCGGGCGGCGAGCGGGCCGCGGAGGCGGTGCGGGCCTGGACGATGCTGCTCGACGGGCACGTCAGGCGCTCCCTGGCGGCCGGGACGGCGCTGCTCGGGCCGGCCGACCCGCTGCCCGCCGAGGCGGCGGTGCGCGCCGCCACGGCCGTCCAGCTCGCGGCGGGGCTCATGGGCGACACCCACCGGGCCGAGGCCGCGTACGCCCGCGGCGTGGCGGTCACCTCGGCGGGCCGGGCGGTGTCGCCGTGGGCGCGGGCCCAGGTGGGCGCCGCCCGCTGCCTGGCGCTGCTGCTGGGAGGCGCCCTCACCACCGCCGCCGAGGACGTGGAGACGGGCTACCGGGAGGCCGTCGAGGGCCAGCTGACCGCGCCGGTCGTCGGCGTGTGGGCGGTCGTGCGCGGCTTCGTGGCCAAGGCGCAGGGCCGGGTGGCGCCGGCCCAGCAGGCGCTGCGCGAGGCCGTCGTGCTGCTCGGCGAGCACGACCCGCTGCGGCTGCGCGGCGTCTACCTGGCCGAGCTGGCGGGCGCGTACGCGATGGCGGGTGACACGGTGCAGGCCGACGCCTGGCTCAGCCGGATGGACGGCTGTCCCCCGCCGCCGGGGGCGCTGTTCGACCCGTGGATCGAGCGCAACCGGGCGTGGGCCGCCGCCGCCGCGCTCGACCTGCTGGGCGCCGCGAACCACGCGATGCAGGCGGCCAAGGCGGCGCGGGAGGCCGAGTCGCCGATGGTCGAGGCGCTGGCGCTGTTCGACGCGGCGCGCTTCGGCGAGGCCAGGGAGGTGTCGGCCCGGCTGCACCGGATCGCCGGGGAGACGGCGGCGCCCGCGGCGGCGGCGTTCGCGCGGGCGTCCACCGCGCTGGCCACCGACGACGCCCGGCAGCTGACGGCGGCGGCCGAGACGCTGTATCACACGGGCCACCTGCTGCACGCGGCCGAGGCGGCGGCGACGGCGCACCGGCTGCACGCCAGGGCGGGGCGGCGCACGGCGGCCAAGACCGCGCTCGCCTTCGCCAGGGAGCGGCTCGCCGAGTGCGGGGCCGTGCGGACGCCGCTGACGGACCTGACGGGCAGCGAGGCGTCGCTGACGCCCCGGGAGCTCCAGGTCGCCAAGCTGGTCACCGCCGGGCTGCCGGCCCGCGAGGTCGCCGGCCGGCTCGGCCTGTCGCTGCGGACCGTCAACAACCACCTGGGCCGGGTGTACGCCAAGCTCGGCGTCTCCGGACGGCACGGGCTCGCGCAGGTGCTGGGCAGCGGCCCGGAGGGCTGAGCCCGCCGGTCACTCGCCGCCGGTGAGGGCGGCGACCAGGTCGGCGGCGGTGCGGCAGCGGTCGAACAGCTCGCCGACGTGCTGCTTGGTGCCCCGCAGCGGCTCCAGCGTGGGAACACGCTGGAGGGACTCGCGGCCCGGGATGTCGAAGATGACCGAGTCCCAGGAGGCCGCGGCCACGGAGTCGCTGTACTGGCGCAGGCAGCGGCCCCGGAAGTAGGCGCGGGTGTCGGTCGGCGGGTTCTCGACGGCGCGCTCGACCTCGTCCTCGGTGATGAGGCGCTGCATGCGGCCGCGCGCCACGAGGCGGTTGTAGAGGCCGCGGTCGGGGCGGATGTCGGAGTACTGCAGGTCGACGAGCTGCAGGCGGGGGTGCGACCAGGCGAGGCCGTCGCGGCTGCGGTAGCCCTCCAGCAGCTCCAGCTTGGCGACCCAGTCGAGCTCCTTGGACAGCTGCATCGGATCCTCGGCGAGGCGGGTCAGCACCGACTCCCAGCGGTCGAGGACGTCCTTGTTCATCTCGTCCTGGGCGGTGCCGCGCTCCTCGACGTACTTGCGGGCCTGCTCCAGGTATTCCATCTGGAGCTGGACGGCGGTGAGCTTGCGGCCGTCGCGCATGGGGATCTCGTAGCGGCAGCTCGGGTCGTGGGAGACGGCGCGCAGGGACTGCACGGGGTTCTCCACGGCGAGGTCGCGGCTGAGGAAGCCCTCCTCGATCATGGCGAGGACGAGCGCCGTCGACCCCAGCTTCAGGTAGGTGGAGATTTCCGACATGTTGGCGTCGCCGATGATGACGTGCAGCCGCCGGTACTTCTCCGGGTCGGCGTGCGGCTCGTCGCGGGTGTTGATGATCGGCCGCTTGAGCGTCGTCTCCAGGCCCACCTCGACCTCGAAGAAGTCGGCGCGCTGGCTGATCTGGAAACCCTCGCCGCGTGAGTCCTGGCCGATGCCGACCTTGCCGGCGCCGACGACGACCTGCCGCGAGACGAAGAACGGCGTCAGGTGGCGGACGATGTCGGCGAACGGGGTGGCCCGGCGCATCAGGTAGTTCTCGTGGCAGCCGTAGCTGGCGCCCTTGGCGTCGGTGTTGTTCTTGTAGAGCTGGATGGGGGCGTTGGCGGGGATCGCGCCGGCCCGCTGGGCGGCGTCGTACATCACCCGCTCGCCCGCCTTGTCCCAGATGACCGCGGCGCGGGGGTTGGTGCACTCCGGCGTGGAGTATTCGGGGTGCGCGTGGTCGACGTAGAGCCGGGCGCCGTTGGTCAGGATGACGTTGGCCAGCCCGAGGTCCTCGTCGGTGAGCTGGGTGGGGTCGGCGACCTCGCGGGCGAGGTCGAAGCCCCTGGCGTCGCGCAGGGGGTTCTCCTCTTCGAAGTCCCAGCGCGCTCTGCGTGCCCTGGCCGCCGAGGCCGCCAGGTAGGCGTTCACGACCTGGGAGGAGGTCACCATCGCGTTGGCGCCTGGCTGACCGGGTACGGAGATGCCGTACTCGGTCTCGATGCCCATCACCCGACGCACCGTCATGCGCACCCTCTGTTCGTCCGGATCTGTCTATCCGCCGTTTATATGCCCGAGCCTATGCCCTTCACAGTGCCCCGGGGTCACAGAGTTATGGCACCGACGCCTTTTCAACCTGTACGGCGGGAGTTGTTGTGCTTTGTGGAGTTCTGCGGGGCTTGAGTAGCCGCTGGATGGGCCGTTCGGCAAAGAGGTAGATCGCGTACGACAGCGCGACGGCCGCCAGCGTGGTCACCGCGACCACCGCGAGCGGGGGCAGATCCCCGACGAGCAGGGGGATCAGGGCCGCCGCGACCACGGAGTGGAACAGGTAAAGCGGGTAGGTGGTCGCCCCGAGCGCGGTCAGCGCCGGGCGCGCCCGCACCCGCATGAGCCCGAGCGCGACCAGCGACATGACGACGAAGATCAGCGTGACCGTGATGATCACGCTGACGTCGCTGACGGGCATGTTCCTGAACCCGGCGAGCTCGATCCGGCCGTGCACACGTTCGAGCGCGGCGTGCAGCGACATCCCGTACGACCCGGCCACGTAGAGCCAGGGAAGCCAGGCGCTGCCGTGCTTGTGGATGAGATAGAGCGACATGCCGGCGATGAAGTAGGGCGCGTACCGGGGCATGACGATCTCGTTGAGCAGCGGGTTCCCCAGCAGCTCGGCGCCCAGCGCGGCCACCAGCCAGACGCCCGAGAAGGCCAGCACGCGGCCGTACGTGACGCCCGCGATCACCAGGATCGAGATGAGCAGGTAGAAGCGGAGCTCTGCCCACAGCGACCAGTAGACGCCCGTCGCGTCCGTGACCTTGAACAGCCGCTGGAACATGGTGGCGTTCACCAGGTAGTCGCCTGGCGAAAGTTTTGGGTTGAGCGGCTTGGCGGCGGTCAGCCCGTAGAAGGCCGCCACGGCGATCAGGCTGAGCCAGTACGCCGGGTAGAGCCGCACCAGCCGGGAGCGGGCGAACGCGCCGAGCCCGCGCCCCCACACGCTCATCAGGATGACGAATCCGCTGATGACGAAGAACAGCTCCACGCCGAGGATGCCCAGCCCGGCGATCGGGGCGACGGCGGGGAAGAGCTCGGCCGGCCGGTCACCCCAGACCGAGGCGTAGGCGATCAGGTAGTGGAAGGCCAGCACGGCGAGGGCGGCGATGAACCGCAGGAGGTCGAGCTCGGCCAGCCGGCCGTCCCCGCGAGCATGCTTCGGCCGGTTCGCTTGACGCACGGCCCTTAGACGTCACAACGATCACTTTGGTTCCGTTCCTTCGCTTCTGTCACAACAAGCATCGAAATTTTCGTGGCTGAGAGCCGTAAGCCGTCACGGTCGTTGGGGCCGGGGTGTGCCGCTCGTCACCATGTCGGCCATGCGAAATCACCTGGTCATCGCAGTGGCGGCGGTCGCCCTGCTGAGCGCGGGCTGCGGCCGGTCCACCTCCGGCGCGGCGGCGCCCTCCGTACCCCCCACCACCGGCAAGAGCGCGAAGGATCTCGTCCCCGAGGACGTCCGCAAGACGGGCGTGCTGCGGGTCGCCACGGCGGAGGGCTATCCGCCGATGGAGATGTACAAGCCCGGCACCCAGGAGCTGACGGGCGTCGACATCGACCTGGCCAAGGCCATCGGCGAGCAGCTCGGGCTCAAGACCCAGGTGACGAACGCGGCCTTCGACGGCCTCATCCCCGGCCTCCAGGCCGGCCGGTGGGACCTGGCCATGTCCTCCATGAGCGACACCGAGCAGCGGCGCCAGGCGGTCGACTTCGTCGACTACTTCCAGGCCGGCGGCTCGATCCTGGTGAAGAAGGGCAACCCCGAAGGCATCAAGACCCTCGCCGACCTGTGCGGCAAGAAGGTCGTCCTGGCCAAGGGCAGCTCCAACCTCGACATCGGCATGCGCCAGAACGACAAGTGCGACAAGAAGATGGAGATCCTGCAGAGCGAGGACGCGCCGACCGGCCTGCTGACGATCGACTCCGGCCGCACCGTCGCCACCATCGTCGACTCCCCCGTCGGCCACATGTACGCCAAGGACACCGGCAGGTACGAGGTCCTGTCCGAGCAGTACGACGCCGGGCCGTGGGGCATCGCGGTGGACAAGAAGGACACCGCCCTGCGTGACGCCGTCGCCAAGGGCCTTCAGGAGCTGATGGACAGCGGCGGCTACAAGGCCATCCTCGACACCTACGGCGTGGCCGCCAACGGCCTGCCCAAGGTGACGATCAACACGGGCGCGTCGTGACGGAACTGCCGATCGACGCGGTGCGCCCGCCCCGGCCCGGCAGGGTGGTCGCCGCCGCCCTGGCCGGGCTGGCGCTGGCCTGGCTCGCGTACACGATCATCGTCAACGAGAACCTGCACTGGGACGTGATCGTCGCGTTCCTGTTCGACCCCAGGATCCTGAGCGGCCTGCTCGTCACGATCGCGCTCACCGTGCTGTCGATGGTGATCGGCGTCGCGCTCGGCGTGATCGCGGCGGTGATGCAGCTGTCGGACAGCCCGGTGCTGCGCGGCGCCGCCGGCCTCTACACGTGGTTCTTCCGGGGCACGCCGCTGCTGGTGCAGCTGATCTTCTGGTTCAACGTCGGCCTGGTGTTCCCGGTGATCGGCATCGGGGTGCCGTTCGGCGGGCCGATGCTCGTCGAGTGGCAGGCGAACGTGCTCATCACCCCGTTCATCGCGGCCGCGCTCGGCCTGACGATCAACGAGGGCGCCTACATGGCGGAGATCGTCCGGGCCGGCATCCGGTCCGTCGACCCCGGCCAGCGGGAGGCGGCCGAGGCGCTGGGCATGTCCCACCGGCAGATCCTGCGCCGCGTGGTGCTGCCCCAGGCGATGCGGGTGATCATCCCGCCGACGGGCAACCAGTTCATCTCGATGCTCAAGACGACGTCGATGGTGTCGGTGATCGCGGGCGCCGAGCTGCTGACCGTGGCGCAGCGGATCTACCTGGGCAACTTCGAGGTGATCGCGCTGCTGGTCGTGGCGTCGGTGTGGTACCTGGTGCTGACCACCGTCGCGAGCGTGGGCCAGCACTTCCTGGAGAAGAGGTTCAGCCGCGGGGAGGCCGGACGATGAGTGTCATGGTGAGCGTGCGCTCGGTGCGCAAACGGTTCGGGTCGCTGGAGGTGCTCAAGGGCGTCAGCCTCGACGTGCCCGAGGGCGGCGTGGTCTGCGTCGTCGGGCCGTCCGGGTCCGGCAAGTCGACGCTGCTGCGGTGCGTGAACCGGCTGGAGACGATCGACTCGGGCCGCATCTGGGTGGACGGCGAGCTCATGGGCTTCCGCGAGGTGGGCGGGAAGCTGCACCTGCTCAAGCCGGCCGAGCTGTGCCGGCAGCGGCGCAAGATCGGCATGGTGTTCCAGCGCTTCCACCTGTTCCCGCACATGACGGCCCTGGAGAACGTGATGGAGGGGCCGTGCACCGTGCAGGGCGTCTCCCGGCAGCGGGCCCGCGAGCAGGCGGGCGCGCTGCTGGAACGCGTCGGCCTGTCCGACCGGGCCCACCACTACCCCGCCCAGCTCTCGGGCGGCCAGCAGCAGCGGGTCGCGATCGCGCGCAGCCTGGCGATGGAGCCGAAGGTGATGCTGTTCGACGAGCCGACCAGCGCGCTCGACCCCGAGCTGGTGCAGGAGGTGCTCGGCGTCATGCGGGACCTGGCCACGAGCGGGATCACCATGGTGGTGGTCACGCACGAGATGGGGTTCGCCAGGGAGGCGGGCGACCATCTGGTGTTCATGGACGACGGGATGATCGTCGAGGAGGGGCCGCCACGCGACGTGCTGTCCGACCCCCAGCACGAGCGCACCCGCGCGTTCCTGGGGCAGGTGCTGTGAACGCCGACCTGCTGATCGCCGGCGGCCTGCTGGCCGACGGCACCGGCGCCCCGGCGCGCCGCGCGGACGTCGCCGTGACGGGCGGGCGGATCACCGTGCTCGAACGCGGCGCCGCCGCCGGTCCCGGCGCGACCGGCGGGCCCGGGGGCGTGGACGCCGCCGGGCGCGTGGACGCGGCCGAGGTCGTGGACGCGGCCGAGGTCGTGGACGCGGCCGGGCTGGTGGTCGCGCCCGGGTTCATCGACGTGCACACCCACTCCGACGCCGTCACGCTGCTGGGCGAGGAGGCGTGGGAGCTGGCGGTCGCGCCCGTGCGGATGGGCGTGACGACGGAGATCTGCGGCAACTGCGGGTCCGGGCTGTTCCCGGGGCTGCCGGAGCGGCTGCCGGAGATGCGGGCGTCGAGCCGGGTCACCTTCGGCGGACGAGTCCCGATTTTTCCGGACTTCGAGGGGTTTGCGGAGGCGCATCGGGCCGCCCCCCGCTCCAACCACCTCAGCTCCCTCGTCGGCCACGGCACCCTGCGCGCGGGCGTGCTCGGCTACGAGGACCGCCCCGCCTCCCCGCGCGAGCTGGACGTCATGCGCGGCCTGCTCGACGACGCCCTCGCCGCGGGAGCCACCGGCCTGTCGACCGGTCTCATCTACACCCCCGGCACCTACGGCGGCACCGACGAGGTGGTCGCCCTGGCCGCCGTCGCCGCCCGCCACGGCCGCCCGTACGTCACCCACCTGCGCGACGAGATGGCCCGCGTGGAGGAGGCGCTGGAGGAGGCCGTCGAGATCGCCCGCCGCAGCGGCGCGGCCCTGCACGTCTCCCACCACAAGACCGCCGGCCGCCACGCCTGGGGCAGGACCGTCCGCACCCTGGCGCGGATCGCCGAGCTGCGCGAGCAGGGCCTGGACGTCACCTGCGACGTCTACCCCTACACCGAGGCGAGCACCTCCCTGGCGGCCATGCTGCCGCCGTGGGCCAACGACGGCGGCACCCGCGCGCTGCTCACCCGCCTGGCCGACCCCGGCCAGCGCGACCTGATGCGCCGCGCGATCGCCGACGGCGTGCCCGGCTGGGAGAACACCGTCGGCAACGGCGGCTGGGACCGCATCTCCGTCGCCTGCGCCCCCCGCAACCCGGCCGTCGAGGGCCGCACCATCGCCGACCTCGGCGGCGACCCCGTCGACGTGGCCGCCGACCTGCTGCTGTCGGAGGACGGCGAGGTGACCATCATCAGCCACTCCATGCGCGAGGACGACGTCCAGCGGGTGCTGGCGAGCCCGTTCACCATGATCGGCTCCGACGGGGTGCCCAAACCCGGCCACCCCCACCCGCGCCTGGCCGGCACCTTCCCCCGCGTACTCGGCCGGTACGTGCGCGAGCAGGGGCTGGTGACGCTGGAGGAGGCGGTGCACAAGATGAGCGGGATGGCCGCGGCCCGCTTCGGGCTGCGCGACCGCGGCGTCGTGCGCGACGGGGCGCACGCCGACCTCGTGCTGTTCGACCCCGCCACGATCGCCGACGGCGCCACGTACACCGACCCGCTGCTGCCCCCCACCGGCCTGCGCCTCGTCGTCACCGCCGGCCAGGTGGCGGTCCGCGACAACACGGTCACCCCCGCCCGCCCAGGAAGGATCGTGACCCCATGACCCCCACCGACCCTGAGGCCCCCGCTGACGCCGGGCGCCCCCTTGATGCGCCCCTGTCCGGTGGTGCGCCACCGCCCGGGGGTGCGCCACCATCCGGGGGTGCGCCACCATCCGGAGGTGCGCCGCCGTCCGGAGGCGCGCCGCCGTCCGGGGGTGGGCTTCTGGCCGGAAGGGTCGCGCGGGAGGTTGCGGGGTTGTTGCGGGAGGTCGCCGCGGTGGTGGAGGCCGGGGCTCAGGCGGGTGACGGCTCGGCAGCGGTCGGCGGGGCGCTGGAGCGGATCGCGGCGGCGTGCCCCGGCACGCTGGCCGTGGCCGTGCGGCCGGCCGCGCTCGCGCCGCCCGGTGTGCCGTTCGGGCCCGCCCCCGAGGGGAGCAGGCCGCCGGCGTCCGGCGGCGAGGTTCCGGAGGGGGACGGGCAGCAGGCCGCCCGCGCCGCGCTGCCGGACGACGGGCCCGGTCCTGAGGCGTACGGGCAGGCGTACCGGGAGCTGTCGCTGAACGAGGATGTGGAGCTGCCGCTGGCCAGCGTCGGGAAGCTGCTCCTGCTGGCCGAGGTTGCGATGAGCGTCGACGGCGGCATCCTGGACCCGGACGAGCCGGTGCGGGTGCACGACGACGACTACTGCGGCGGGTCGGGCCTGCTGCTGGGCCTGTCGGCGCGTACGTGGACGGTCGGCGACCTGGCCCTGATGACGGCGGCGGTGAGCGACAACACGGCGACGAACGCGCTGCTGCGCCGCATCGGCCTGGACCGGGTGAACGCGGCCGGCGCGGCGCTCGGGCTGACCCGGACGCGGCTGCTGGACCGGATCAGGGAGCCGCGCGGCCCGGAGCATCCGGCGACGTTCGCGATCGGCACGGCCGGGGAGCTGGCGGGGCTGGCGGCGCTGGTGGCGGGCCCGGCCGGGTGGCAGGTGCTGATGCGCGAGTGGATGCTGGCCAACACCGACCACGGCCTGGTCCCGGCGCTGCTGGGGCATGATCCGGAGGGCGGCAGGGTCGCCTGCAAGACGGGCACGGACGACGGCATCCGTACGGACGTGGGGCTCATGGGCCCGCTCGCCTACGCGGTCCTCGCCGGCGGCCCGCCGGGCTCGGACCAGGACCTGGTGCGGGCGGTCCGCCTCACGGGCGCCCTGATCGCCGCCGCCGCGACCCGGTAGGGAAGCCTGCGGTACGGGCGCGCCCCCGAGAAACAGAGGGCCGCCCGGGGCCGTCAGCTCGGCAGGGAGTTGCGGAGCTGGGCGGCGGCGGTGCGGAGGTAGGCGGTGAAGGACTTGGCCGCCGGGTTGGGGTTGGTGGCGCGCCGGGCAACGCCGATGCGGCGGTGCAGCTGGGGCGTCTGAAGGCGGCGGATCTGGACGCCGGTGACGCCGTGCAGGCCGAGGCTGGGCACGAGGGCGACGCCGAGCCCGGCCCGGACGAGGCCGATCGTGACCTCGTAGTGGTCGCTGCGGCAGCGGATCTGCGGGGTGAAGCCTTCGAGGGCGCCGGCCCGTTCGAGGATGGAGACGGGGTGGTCGGCGCCGAACGTGGTGATCCACGGCTCGTCGGCGAGGTCGGCGAGGCGGATGCGCGGCCGGCGGGCGGCGGGGTGGCCGTTGGGGACGACGAGGAGCTGCGGCTCGTCGAGCAGCGGCAGCACTTCGATGCCTTCGGGGCACTCCCACGGGTCGAGCGCGTGCTCGAAGACGACGAGGATGTCGAGGGCGCCGCGTTCGAGGTCGGTCAGGAGCTCGAACGGCTGCCCTTCGACGAGGTCTAGCGTGACGGCCGGGTAGCGGCTGGCGAAGCGCGACAGGGCGAGCGGCACGAGGCGGTAGCCGGCGGAGGCGAAGAAGCCGATGCGCAGCGCCCCGGCGTCGACGCGGGCCTGGGCGCGCAGGTCCTTCTCGGCGGCTTCGAGGATGTCGACGACTTCCTGGGCGCGGTGGGCGAGGCGGCGGCCGGCGTCGGTGAGGCGCAGGCTCTGCGCGTTGCGTTCGACGAGGCCGACGCCCGCTTCGTCCTCCAGGCGGGCGAGCTGGTGGGAGACGGCGGAGGGCGACAGTTTCAGCTCGCGGGCGGCGGCGGCGATGCTGCCGGCGCGGAACACCTCGAGGAGGACGCGGAGGCGGTTGCTGCTGAGCACCCTCCCACGATAGGAGCCGCCGACCAGCGCTTTCGACGCGGCCGGCGGCTCCTCTCGGGGTCTTACAGGTATTGGCCGGTGTTGGCGACGGTGTCGATGGACCGGCCGGCTTCGGCGCCCTGCTTGCCGGAGACGAGCGTGCGGATGTAGACGATCCGCTCGCCCTTCTTGCCGGAGATGCGGGCCCAGTCGTCGGGGTTGGTGGTGTTGGGCAGGTCCTCGTTCTCGGAGAACTCGTCCACGCAGGCCGCGAGCAGGTGCTGCACCCGCAGGCCCTTCTGGCCGCTTTCGAGGAACTGCTTGATGGCCATCTTCTTGCCCCGGTCGACGATGTTCTGGATCATCGCGCCGGAGTTGAAGTCCTTGAAGTAGAGGACTTCCTTGTCGCCGTTGGCGTAGGTCACCTCGAGGAAGCGGTTCTCCTCGCTCTCGGTGTACATGCGCTCGACGACGCTCTGGATCATGCCGTGGATGGTGGCCTCGCGCGACTGCCCGTGCTCGGCGAGGTCGTCCGGGTGGAGGGGAAGGTCGGCGATCAGGTACTTGGAGAAGATGTCCTTGGCCGCCTCGGCGTCCGGCCGCTCGATCTTGATCTTGACGTCCAGGCGGCCGGGCCGCAGGATCGCCGGGTCGATCATGTCCTCGCGGTTGGAGGCGCCGATGACGATGACGTTCTCCAGGCCCTCGACGCCGTCGATCTCCGACAGCAGCTGGGGGACGATGGTGTTCTCGACGTCGGACGAGACGCCGGAGCCACGGGTGCGGAAGATCGAGTCCATCTCGTCGAAGAACACGATCACCGGGGTGCCCTCGGAGGCCTTCTCACGCGCACGCTGGAAGACCAGGCGGATGTGCCGCTCGGTCTCGCCGACGTACTTGTTGAGCAGCTCCGGGCCCTTGATGTTGAGGAAGAAGCTCTTGCCGGACTGGCCGGTCTTCTCCGCGACCTGCTTGGCCAGGGAGTTGGCGACGGCCTTGGCGATGAGCGTCTTGCCGCAGCCGGGCGGGCCGTAGAGCAGGACGCCCTTGGGCGGGCGGAGCTTGTGCTCACGGAACAGGTCGGCGTGCAGATAGGGCAGCTCGATGGCGTCCCTGATCTGCTCGATCTGCCGCATGAGGCCGCCGATCTCCTCGTAGGAGATGTCGGGCACCTCTTCCAGCACGAGCTCTTCGACTTCGGACTTGGGGATGCGCTCGTAGACGTAACCCGAGCGCGGCTCCAGGAGCAGCGAGTCCCCGGCCCTGATGGGCTGGCCGACGAGCGACTCGGCGAGCCGCACGACCCGCTCCTCGTCGGCGTGCGAGATGACCAGGGCGCGCTTGCCCTCGTCGAGGAGCTCCTTGAGCATCACGATCTCGCCGACCTCTTCGTAGCCGAGTGCTTCGACCACGTTGAGCGCCTCGTTGAGCATGACCTCCTGGCCACGCCGCAGCGAGTCGACGTCGACGGCGGGGCTGACGTTCACCCGCAGCTTGCGGCCGCCGGTGAACACCTCGATCGTGCCGTCTTCCCGGGCCTCCAGGAAGGTGCCGAACCCGGATGGCGGCTGCGCCAGCCGGTCGACCTCCTCCTTGAGGGCGACGATCTGATCCCTGGCCTCCTTGAGCGTTGCCACCAGGCGCTCGTTCTGGCCGGTCACGGCCGCGAGGTTAGCCTGCGCTTCGTGGAGACGCTCTTCGAGGACTCTGGCCTGACGGGGTGACTCGGCAAGCTTCCGCCTCAGCGCGGTGATCTCCTCCTGGAGGAAGGAGACCTGTGTTGAAAGATCAGCGACCTCCCGTTCGCGCTGCGCGGCTCGAGCCTCAGCATCATCGCGAGCTGCCACGCCCCGTCACCTCCTTCCCAGTCGAGGGCGACTACTTAGGACCTTACCTATCTCGGGCCCCTCCGTAACCTGGCCGGGCAGTGTTCGTACAGTGACAATCAGTATTTGGTGAATAATCCCCAATAGTGCGTTTAATACTCCCAGCATATGCACACGGTGATCTGTTCCCGTGTCACGCGCCAACGCACCCTCGTGGCCAAATTGTCATAGTTCCTCGGTCGTCCCCTTCGGTCGTCGGCGGCGCGGCGGCGGGGTCACGCCGTCGGCCATGCGACGGGCGGAGACGAGGAATCCCGTGTGGCCGATCATCCGGTGATCGGGCCGGACGGCGAGCCCTTCGACATGCCAGTCGCGAACCAGGGTCTCCCACGCCTGAGGCTCGGTGAAACTCCCGTGATCGCGAATGGCCTCGACGGTTTTCGACATCTGGGTGGTCGTGGCCACGTAACAGCAGATCACGCCGCCCGGCGTGAGCGCCTTGGCGGCGGCGTCGACGCACTCCCAGGGAGCCAGCATGTCGAGGATGACGCGGTCGACGTCGCTCTCGTCGATCGAGGCGACGAGGTCCCCCACGACCAGGCGCCAGTTGTCGTCCATCGGGCCGCCGTAGAACTTCTCCACGTTCTTGGCCGCCACGTCCGCGAACTCCTGGCGGCGCTCGTACGAGGTCACGTGCCCCTCGGGGCCGACGGCCCGCAGCAGGAAGCACGTCAGCGCGCCGGAGCCGACGCCGGCCTCGATCACCCGGGCGCCCGGGAAGATGTCGGCCATGCCGACGATCATCGAGGCGTCCTTGGGGTAGATGACCGCCGCGCCGCGCGGCATCGCCAGCGTGTAGTCCTGCAGCAGGTGGCGGAAGGCCAGGTACTGGGTGCCGCCGGAGGAGCGCACCACGGAGCCCTCGGGCTGACCGATCAGCTCGCTGTGCGGAATGGCGCCCTTGTGCGTGTGGAAGACGCCGTCCTCCTTGAGCGTGATCGTGTGGCGCTTGTTCTTGGGGTCGGTGAGCTGCACCTGATCCCCGGGCCGGAACGGCCCATGCCTGCGGAAACCCATGGCGGCAAGGTTATAGGGCTTTCGAGCACGTCTGGACGCGCGATATCAATGGGGGATGTTCCCTCGTGAAGTGATCTCCGTCGGCTCCCTGGTGCTGCGCGTCCCGGGCGCCGACGACGCCGACGCCATCGTCGCCACCTGCGACGATCCGGTGTCGGCCAGGTTCCTCCCCTTGCTGCCTTCGCCTTACACCCGGCAGGACGCGCTGGCGTACCTGGCCCGCGCGGAGGAGAAGTGGGACGAGGGCGCCGCGGAGTTCGCGATCACCCAGGACGGCCGCTACGTGGGCGCCGTCGGGGTGAGCGCGCCCGACGGGTGGGGGACGGTGCGGCTCGGCTACCTGGTGTCGCCGTGGGCGCGCGGCAAGGGGGTGGCCTCGGCGGCGGCGCGCGGGCTGAGCGACTGGCTGCTCGACCACGGCGTGGCGCGGGTCGAGCTGGAGGCCGAGGTGGAGAACGTGGCGAGCCTGCGGGCGGCCTACCGCTCGGGCTTCACCGAGGAGGGCCGCAGGCGCGACGCCAAGACGCTGCGCGACGGGCGGCGGACGGACGTGGTGACGTTCGGCAGGATCGGCCGCGACCCGGCCGGGCTCTGGGAGCCGTTCCTGCCGTTCTTCGCCGGCGGGGAGCTGTCCGACGGGGTGGTGTGCCTGACGCCGATGACGGTGGACGACGCCGGCGCCTTCCACCGGATGCTCCAGGAGCCGAGCGTGGCCGAGTACGGCGTGGGCGCCGCCAACTCGCCGGCCGACGACGAGCGCCGCTGCCGCTACACCGGCTACTTCTGGGTGTCCGGGCAGCGGGTCGAGCTGGCGATCAGGGACGCCGGGACGGGCGAGTTCGCCGGGCACATCCAGCTCGTGCAGATCGTCCCCGAGTTCGGGCAGGCCATGGTGGGCTACTCGCTGACCGAGCGCTTCCGCGGCCGGGGCTTCATGACGCGGGCGGTGCGCCTGCTGACCGGGTGGGCGTTCGCCGAGACCCCGCTGCACCGGATCGTCGCCGGCACCGAGGTGTCCAACACCGCGTCGCAGGCGGTGCTGGAGCGCGCCGGGTTCGTCCGTGAGGGGATGCGCCACAAGCTCCTGCCGAAGGCCGGCGGCGGCCACGCGGACGAGCTGTGCTGGGTCCTGATGCGTCCCGATGCGGGCGAGAAATCCTGATTACCGCTTTGAGGTCTGGCCAAGGGGCGCGCGGCGGAAGATACTCCGAGTCACCGCCCCTGCAATCAGCGTGAACGAACGGCTTGGTCCTGAGCGCCTCAGCCGAGGGATGTCACGATGCCAGACGAACGTGTCCATGTCGCCATGCGCGAGCTCATCTCCGCGTTCTCCTGCCTGGACCGGGCGGGGCTGACCGATCGCCTGGCGCGCGCCGCCGCGACGGTCGCCTGCGCCGCCTACGCGGGGTTCGTCCGCTGCGATCCGCTGCGTGAGGAGGCGCACGCCGTCCACACGCACGGGCCGCCGGGCGATCCGCTGCGGATGCGGGCCTGGCTGGCGGAGTCGGGCGTGCTGAAGGAGCTGGCCGCCGCGGACGGGCCCCTGTGCCTGGCCCGGGACGTCTCGGTGGGCGCGCCCGGCTTCCTGGCCACGCCGGTGCCGCTGACGACGTGCGACCACGTGTCGCTGTGGGTGGCGGGCCGCGCCTTCGACACGGCCGACGAACACCTGCTGGGCCGCTTCGCCACCGCCGCCGGGCGCGCCCTGGAGGCCGCCGGCGACCTGGAGGCGGCCACCCGCCTGCTGCGCGGCGTGCAGGCCTTCACACCGCCCCGCCGCCCCCGCGTTCCCGTACGTCCGCAACAGCGGATCCGGCCGCCCGTAACCGGCCCGGATTGACCCGTACGCCGTTTCCGTACGTCCGGCGTTTACCGGTTGTACGGCGTTTCCCGGCGCGGGCAGAGCCGCGTGGTGAATGCGCGCCGGGAAACGGTTCAGCCGCGGTGGGCCTCGAAACGCAGCGTCCGTGAGACGCCGACGCGCACGGTCGTGCCGGGCGCGATCGTGACGGGCTCGTTGGGCGGGATGTCGTAGAAGTTCGGGTCGCCGGGCGGCTGGATCTGGGTGCCGTTGACCGAGCCGAGGTCGACCAGGTTGACGTCCCAGCCGTCGAGCGCCACCCGCAGGTGCCGCCGCGAGACCGAGCCGTCGGGGCTGGTCACCTTGGCGGGGCGGGCGTTGCCGCCGGCCACCTCGGGCGCCCGCTCGGGGTCGCGGCCGAGCAGGTAGTCGCTGTCGAGCGGCAGCGCGGAGCCGTCGTCGAGCACGAGCACGCCGAGCTGCGGGCGCGGCCCCTTGTACGGGACGAGCGAGCGCTGCACGAGCGCGATGCCGCACACCGCGCAGTAGGGGGCGCGCGGGTCGTTGAAGTGGTCGTTGGTGCAGTCGACGCCGTAGACGAGCGGCCGGTCGCCGTGGTCGGGCTGCTCGTGGCCGGGCTGCGGGTGCCCTTGTGGGTGCCCCTGCGGGTCGAACGGCGGGGGCGGCCCCTGCGGCTGGTCGAACGGCTCCGGCGGCGGGCCGAGGTGCGGCGGGTGGTCGCCGGGCGGCGGGCCCAGGTGCGGCGGCGGGTCCAGCGAGGGCGGGCCCATCAGGGGCGGGCCTGACTCGAAGTGCTCCTGCTGCGGCGGGGCCTGCTCGTACTCGGGGACGGTGCCGTTGCCCGGCGCGGGCTCGTCGTAGCTGGGGAACGGCGGCGGGCCCGGCGGCCCCGGGTGCTCGGCCCCCGGTGGCGCGAGGTGCGGCTGCGACGGCGGCTGAGGCTGCGACTGGATCTGGGGCTGGGGCTGGGACTGAGGCCCGGGGTGGTGGGGCGCCGACGGCGGCTGCGGCCGGAACTGCGGGCCCGAGGGCGGGCCGGGCTCGGGGCCGGACAGCGGGTAGGGCGGGGCCTGGGCCGGCGGCTCGGCGCGCGGCAGCAGGTCGGGCTCCATGTGCAGGGCCGTGTTGGGCATCTCGCTGGTGAGCGACCTGGAGCGCTCGGAGCGCTCGGAGCGCTCGTCGGCGCCGGACCGGCTGCCGGCGGGCTCGCCCGGCTCGTCCGCGTCGCCGGGGGCGGCCGTGATGCCGCCGCCGTGCACGACGCCGCCGGAGAAGCCGACGGCCGGGTGCGGGTCGCGGGCGCCGGGGAGGCTGAGCTCGATCCGCTCGACGGGGCCGGCGATGAGCCGGTCGGACCAGGTGAGGGAGTCGCTGCCGGCCAGGCGGGTCTCGCCTGAGGCAGTGGTGACGGTGGCCGAGGCCGAGCCGCTGACCAGGACGGCCACGCCGCCGCCGACCGGGCCCGCGACCGCGCAGGTGGCCGGGTCGCCGGCCATGTTGGCGGCGAGGACCTGGGCGGCGCGCCGGGCCAGCGCCCTGCCGTCGCCGCCGGAGGCGGCCGTCTCGCGCAGCGCCTCGATCAGGCCGGTGCCGGCGGCCTCGTCCGCGTCGCACACCAGCAGCAGGCCGCCCAGATAGGCGACCAGGCCGTCGCCGGGAAGCGGGCGCACGGTCCCGAAGCCGTGGTCAGTCATGAGTCCTCCCCCATGACCGTGCTGCGCTCGGTCACTCAACTCTCCTTACCGAAAGCCGACGGTATGACGGCACTCATACGCATCCCGGACGCGAGGCCGTCGCGCCGCCCCCAACTGTGCAAGCTCGGGCAAACAGCACACTATCGGCCAGACGTCGCAGCATCGAAACTCCGGCGTCCCGATCAATGACATTATCCGGGGCCGGTCGCTTAGACGAGTGGGACAAATCAGACGCCGATGAAGACGCGGTTGACGTCGGCGGTGGCGAGCACCCCGTAGATCTCCCCACCCCGCTCCACGAGCAGGTACTCGCCCGCGGGCGCCTCGCGCATGGCGTCGATGAGCGCCTCGCCCTCCAGATCGGCGGCCAGCACCACGGACGGCTCCAGCGACTTGGCCAGCGCGCCCACGTCGACCCAGGGCCGCCGGTGCTCGGGGGTGGCCTGCACGGCCGACTCGTTGACGATCGCCAGCGGCCTGCCGTCGTGGTCGACCACGACGAGCGCGCCCGCCCGGCTCTCGGCGGCCTGCCGCAGCGCCTCGGCCAGCGGCGTCTCGGCCGTCACCGGGATCGCCCGGCGCGCCAGCCCGCGGGCGTTGAGCTGCGGGATGCGCGCCCGGAACCGGGCCGCCTTGAGCGACTGCCCGGCGGCCACCCAGATGAAGGAGGCCAGCACGAACGGCCAGATGAGGTCGCGCGGGTCGAGCTCCTGACCGGACATCGTGGACATCGCGAACGGGATCGCCACCAGCGCCACGGCGAGGATCCGGCCGCCCCACGCGGCGGCGACCGTGCCGGCGCCGGGGCTGCTGGTCAGCTTCCACACACCGGCGCGCAGCAGCCGCCCGCCGTCGAGCGGCAGGCCGGGCAGCAGGTTGAACACGCCCACGATGAGGTTGGACACCCACAGCTGCCAGATGAGCACCTCCGGGATGCCCCCGCCGTTGATCAGGAACTCGTCGGCGGCGTAGCCGATCCCCGCCAGGCCCAGCGACAGCACCGGGCCCGCGGCCGCGACCATGAACTCCTTGCCGGGCGTGGGCGGCTCCTTCTCGATCTCCGACACGCCGCCCAGCAGGTAGAGGGTGATGCGGCGCACCGGCAGCCCGTAGGCCTTGGCCAGCACGCTGTGGGCCAGCTCGTGCAGCAGGACCGACACGTACAGGAGCACCGCGAAGACGAACGCGACCGCGTAGGCGGCGCCGCTGGACAGGTGCGGCAGCATGTCGCGCACGGTGTCGCCGAACAGCCAGGTGATGAAGGCCGCGACGATGAACCACGTCCACGACACGTAAACCGGGATGCCGAAGGGCTTGCCCATCCGGATGCCCGAGAACTCCTGCCGCGGGCTCTGCTCGCTCACCGCACTCCTCGCCGTCCACGCCGCCACCGGCCGCACCTTCGGCCGCGTCACCGGCCGCATCACCGGATGCCGCCGCTGCCCTTGATGCTACGCGCCGGACCACGTGATCCAGGACTCGCCGCCGTATTATGTCGGGCCGGTGACCTAGAGTGCGGTGCATGACGCTGACCGAGCCGGTGATCATCGGAGCCCTCTCCCCGTCCCGGGCGGGCGACTTCATGACCTGCCCGCTGCTCTACCGGTTCCGGGTGATCGACCAGCTTCCGGAGAAGCCGTCGCAGGCCGCGGTGCGCGGCACCGTGGTCCACGCGGTGCTGGAGCGGCTCTACGACCTGCCGGCGCCGCGCCGGTCGGTGCAGGCGGCGCTGGAGCTGCTGGAGCCGCAGTGGGAGCGCCTGCTGGCCGAGGAGCCGCTCTACGGCGAGATGTTCGCCGACGACGCCGAGCGGGCCGAGTGGCTGGCGCAGGCGCGGGCGATGCTGGAGCGCTACTTCACGCTGGAGGACCCGACCCGGCTGGAGCCCGCCGAGCGCGAGCTCTACGTGCAGGCGGTGCTCGACGGCGGGCTGATGCTGCGGGGCTACGTCGACCGGCTCGACGTGGCGCCGACCGGCGAGGTCCGGGTGGTCGACTACAAGACGGGCAGCGCGCCGGGGCCGGAGTGGGAGGCCAAGGCGCTGTTCCAGATGAAGTTCTACGCGCTGGTGCTGTGGCGGCTGCGCGGCGAGGTGCCCCGGCTGCTGCAGCTCGTCTACCTGGGCGGGCGGGGCGAGGTGCTGCGTTACGCGCCCGACGAGGCCGACCTGCTGGCGACCGAGCGCAAGGTGCGGGCGCTGTGGGCGGCGATCGAGCGGGCGCTGGAGACCGGCGAGTGGCGGTCGCGGCCGAGCCGGCTGTGCGACTGGTGCGACCACCAGGCGCTGTGCCCGGAGTTCGGCGGCACTCCCCCGCCGGTGCCCGACCGCCAGCCCGGCGACACCGTCCGGAGCAACCGGCGGGCGGCCAGCGACGAGCTGTAGCCCCCTCCCTGCCCGGTCCTGGCCCGGGATCCTTCTTGGGGAGGAGGTTCCGGGCTCTCACCTGGGCCTACAGTGAAGCGGTGCGCACCGGCCGAATGACGTTCCATGACTCGGTCCTGGCCCTGCTCGTGGCCGTGGGTTCGGTGCCGCTGTTCCTGCTCCAGAGCGCCGCGCGCGCCGAGTGGACCCGCGCGCCCGACGCGTTCGGCGTGGCGCTGGTGCTGCTCATGTCGGCGCCGGTGGCCGTGCGCAGGTCGTGGCCGCTGGCGGGCCTGTGCGCGAGCCTGGTGCCCCAGACGCTGCTGGCCGCGCTCGGCTACGGGTTCGGGCCGGCCGCGCCCGCCGGGCTGGTGCTGCTCTACTCGGTGGCGGCCCACCGGGGGCTGGCGGCGGCGCTGTGCGCGCTGACGCTGTCGCTGGCCGTCTACACGGTGGGGGTGTCGGCCGGGCCGGTGACGCCGGCCCGCTGGAGCGACCACCTGGTGGTGATCGTGGTGCTGGTCGCGCTGTGGGGGGCCGGGCGGAGCCTGCGGCTGCGCCGCGCCTACCTGGCCGAGCTGAAGGACCGCGCGGCCCGGCTGGAGCGCGCGCACGCGGCCGACACCCGGGCGGCGCGGGCCGAGGAGCGCTCCCGGATCGCCCGCGAGCTGCACGACGTGGTGGCCCACCACGTGAGCGTGATGACGGTGCAGGCGGCCGCCGCCCGCAAGGTGCTGGCCTCCGATCCGGAGCTGGCCCGCGAGGCGCTGTCGGCGATCGAGAACACCGGCCGCGTCGCGATGGCCGAGATGCGCGACCTGGTGGGCGTGCTGCGCGCCGGCACGCGGGCCGAGCTGGGGCCGCAGCCGGGCCTGCGCGACCTGCCCGCGCTGGTCGAGCAGATGCGCGAGGCCGGTCTCGACACCGGCCTGTCGGTGCACGGCGAGGCCGGGCGGCCGCTCCCGGCGGGCGTCGACCTGGCCGCCTACCGGCTGGTCCAGGAGGGGCTGACCAACAGCCTGCGGCACGCGGGCGCGGGCGCCCGCGCCGAGGTGACGGTCCGCCACGCGCCGGGCGAGCTGGACGTACGGGTCGAGGACGACGGCCTGGGCGCGGCGGCCGCGGCCCGGCCGCCCGGGCACGGGCTGGTGGGCATTCGCGAACGCGTGGCCCTCTATGGTGGGATCATTGACGTGGGCCCGAAGTCGGGGGGCGGTTTCGAGGTGCGGGCGAGGTTCCCGTTGAAGGACGAGCGATGACGATCAGAGTCCTGCTGGTCGACGACCAGCCGCTGCTGCGCACCGGTTTCCGCCTGATTCTCGAGGCCGAGCCCGACATCACGGTCGTGGGCCAGGCGGGCGACGGCACCGGCGCGCAGGAGCAGACCCGGGCGCTGCTGCCCGACGTGGTGCTGATGGACATCCGCATGCCGGGTGTGGACGGGATCGAGGCGACCCGCCGGATCGTGCGCGAGGCGGCGCCGGCGGCGCACGTGCCGAAGGTGCTCGTGCTGACCACCTTCGACCTCGACGAGTACATCGTGGAGGCGCTGCGCTCGGGCGCGTCGGGGTTCCTGCTGAAGGACGTGCCGCCGGACGAGCTGGTGCAGGCGATCCGGGTGGTGGCGGCGGGCGACGCGATCGTGGCGCCGAGCGTGACCCGGCGGTTGCTCGACCGCTTCGCCGCCCGGCTGCCCCCGGCCTACGAGCAGGCCACCCCGGCCCGGCTCGACCGGCTGACCGACCGGGAGCTGGAGGTGCTGCGGCTGATCGCCAAGGGCATGTCCAACGCGGAGATCGCCGCCAAGCTCGTGGTGAGCGAGACCACGGTCAAGACCCACGTCGGCAACGTGCTGACGAAGCTGGGGCTGCGCGACCGGGTGCAGGCCGTCGTGCTCGCGTACGAGACGGGCCTGATCACGCCGGGCGCCCTGTCCTGACCCGCGGGCCGGGACAGGGCGCGGCGCGTCAGTCCTTGCCCGCCTCGCCGGCCGTGGCGGCGGCGACCGGGGCGTTCTCCGGGAAGTGGCAGGCGACGCTGTGGCCGCTCGCCAGCGTCTCCAGCGGCGGCTCCACGGTCTTGCAGATCTCCTGCGCCTTCCAGCAGCGGGTGTGGAAGCGGCAGGCGGGCGGCGGGTTGAGCGGGCTGGGCACGTCGCCCTTGAGCCGGATGCGCTCGCGCTCCTTGCGCGCCTTCGGGTCGGGCACCGGCACCGCCGACAGCAGCGCGTTGGTGTAGGGGTGCATGGGCGAGCTGTAGAGGCGCTTGCGATCGGCGATCTCCACGATCTTGCCCAGGTACATGACCGCGACCCGGTCACTGATGTGGCGCACCACCGACAGGTCGTGCGCGATCACCACGTAGGTGAGGTCGAGCTCCTTCTGCAGGTCTTCCAGCAGGTTGACGACCTGGGCCTGGATCGACACGTCCAGCGCCGAGACGGGCTCGTCGGCGATGATGAGCTTCGGCTTGAGCGCGAGCGTGCGGGCGATGCCGATGCGCTGGCGCTGGCCGCCGGAGAACTCGTGCGGGTAGCGGTTGTAGTGCTCGGGGTTGAGCCCGACCAGCGCCAGGATGTCCTGGACCGCCTTCTTGACGCCGTTCTCGGTGCGGACGCCCTGGATGCGGAACGGGGCGCCGACGATCGCGCCGACCGTGTGGCGGGGGTTCAGCGACGAGTAGGGATCCTGGAAGATCATCTGCATGTCGCGGCGCAGCGGGCGCAGCTTGCCCTGGCTCAGGTGGGTGATGTCGCGGCCCTCGAACTCGACCGAGCCGCCGGTCGGCTCCAGCAGGCGCGTGACGAGCCTGCCGGTGGTCGACTTGCCGCAGCCGGACTCCCCCACCAGGCCGAGCGTCTCGCCCTTGAACACGTCGAAGCTGATGCCGTCGACCGCCTTGACGGCGGCGACCTGCTTCTTGAACAGGCCCGCGGTGACGGGGAAGTGCTTCTCCACGTTCCTGACGGACAGAAGCGGCTCGTTCTCGCTCACTGGGTCTCCAGCACTGGCTTGATCTCGTTCTCCCACAGCGACCGCCGCTCCGTCCTGGGCATGTGACAGCGCACCAGGTGGCCGCGCTCGGTCGGCGCCAGGTCCGGCACCTCGGTGGACGCCCGCCCCTCGGTGCGGTCGGCGTACGGGCAGCGCGGGTGGAAGGCGCACCCGGGCGGCACGTTGATGAGGGACGGCGGCGAGCCCTTGATGGGCAGCAGCCGCTCGGTGGGCTCCCGGTCGAGGCGGGGCATCGAGCCCAGCAGCCCCCACGTGTAGGGGTGCTCGGGGTTGTAGAAGATCTCGTCGGTCTTGCCGTACTCGACGCACTTGCCGCCGTACATGACGAGGATGTCGTCGGCCAGCTCCGCCACGACGCCGAGGTCGTGGGTGATGATGATGAGCGCGGAGTTGAACTCGCGCTGCAGGTCACGCATCAGGTCGAGGATCTGGGCCTGCACGGTGACGTCGAGCGCGGTGGTCGGCTCGTCGGCGATGAGCAGCTCGGGGTCGCACGACAGCGCCATGGCGATCATCGCGCGCTGGCGCATGCCGCCGGAGAACTCGTGCGGGTAGCTGTCGACGCGCTTGCCGGGCTCCGGGATGCCGACGCGGCCGAGCAGGTCGACGGCGTGCTTGCGCGCCACCTGCTTGCTGACGGCGTTGTGGATCCGGTACGCCTCGATGATCTGGTGGCCGACCGTGTAGTAGGGGTGCATGGACGACAGCGGATCCTGGAAGATCATCGCCATCTTCTTGCCGCGCAGCCCGCGCACCTGCTCGGCGGGGGCCGAGACGAGCTCCTCGCCGTCGAGCCAGATCTCGCCGGAGATCTTGGCCCGCCCGCCCTTGTGCAGGCCGAGGATGCCGAGGCTGGTCACGCTCTTGCCGGAGCCGGACTCGCCCACGATGCCGAGCGTCTGGCCGCGCTCCAGGCCGAAGGTGAGCCCGTCGACGGACTTGACGACGCCGTCGTCGGTCGGGAAATGGATCTTGAGATCCTTGACGTCCAGGAAGCTCACGACAACCTCACCCTCGGGTCGACCCAGGCGTAGAGCAGGTCGACGATCAGACTCGCGACCACGACGAAGCAGGCGGCGAACAACACCACGCCCATCACCTGCGGCAGGTCCTGGTTGCGGATGGCCAGGATGGCGAACTGGCCGAGCCCGGGCAGAGTATAGGTGGTCTCGGTGAGGACCGCGCCGCCGATGAGGAGGCCGAAGTCGATGCCGAAGAGGGTGAGGATCGGCGTCAGCGCGGCCCGCAGGCCGTGTTTGACGACGACGTCGCGTTCGCTCAGGCCCTTGGCCCTGGCGGTGCGCACGTAGTCCTCGCCCATGGTCTCCAGCATGCCGGCGCGGGTGAGCCGGGCGTAGGTGGCCGCGAACAGGAACGCCAGCGTGATCCAGGGAAGCAGCAGGTTGAAGGCCCACTGCGCCGGATTCTCGGTGAAGTCCGTCCACGAGCCGCCCGGTGGTGTCCAGCCCAGCCCGTAGCTGAAGACGACCAGCGAGAGCATGCCGGTGAAGAAGATCGGCAACGACACCCCGGCCAGCGCGGTGCCCATCGACAACCGGTCGAAGAAGGTGCCGCGCCGCAACGCGGAGATGACGCCCACGGACACGCCGCCCAGCACCCAGAGCAGGGCCGCGCCGATGGCCAGCGAGAACGTCACCGGCATCCGGTCCAGCAGGTCCGGCCACACGGGCTGCCCGGAGATGAAGGAGTAGCCGAAACAGGGCGCGGGGCACTGCTCGACCCCGGCGCCGTAGTCGTACTCGGCACCGGCGACAATGCCCTTGGCGAACCGGCCGTACTGGACGATGACCGGGTCGTAGAAGCCGAGCTTCTGCGCCACCAGGTGCACCGTCTCCGGTGTGGCCGCGCGGCCGACGTACCGGGAGGCCATCGCCTCGGGACTGGATCCGGCCCACTGCGGCACCACGAAGAAGATGCCGAAGGTGACCATGCTGATGACGATCAGCATGGCGATGGCGCCGATGAGTCGTCTGATGATGTATGTGAGCACCGCTGCCGGCCGGATGGCCTGCCCGTCGCCGGGCAGGCCATCCCTGCCTTCACCTGCCTTCGCTAGTTCCCCGAAGCCCGCCTGGTCACTCCACGCCGAGCAGGGCGTAGTCGTACTGGCTCTGGCCCTCGTTGTAGGCGAGGTTGGTCACGCCCTGGCCGCGCAGCAGCAGCGACTTGGCCCACACCACCGGGAGGATGGAGGCGTCCTCCATGACGGCCTTGTCGACGTCGACCCACAGCTTGTTGCGCTTGGTCTCGTCGAGCTCGGCCTTGGCCTGGTCGATCAGGCCGTCGACCTTGTCGCTCTTGACGCTCAGGTTGTAGTTGCCCGCGGGGCGGATGGTGCGGCTGTCGACGATGGCCTGCATGAAGCCGTAGCCGTCAGGCCAGTCGGAGCCCCAGCCGTGGGCGGCGAGGCCGACGCCGTTCTTCTTGACGTAGTTGACGTTGCCGGCATAGTCCGAGAAGTAGCTGGAGCCGGGGAAGCCCTTGAGCGTCAGCTTGATGCCGACCCGGGCCAGCGCCTGCTGCATCGACTCGGCCAGCGCCTTCTCGCGCGGACGGTCGGCGCGGAAGGTCATCGTGGTGGAGAAGCCGTTCGGCTGGCCGCAGGCGGTCAGCGCGGCCTTGGCCTTCTCGACGTCGCCCTTGTTCTCCGGCGTCGCGTACAGGTCGAACTTCTCCTGGCCGACGATGGGCGGCGGCATCACGTTCGTGGCGATCTCGCCGCCGGCGACCTCGCCGCCGAAGGCGGTCTGGTTGGCGACGCGGTCGGCGGCCCACATGACGGCCTTGCGGCACTCGATGTTGTCCAGCGGCGGGGTCTCCGGGATCACCGAGACGAACCAGAGCCTCGGGATCGTCGGGTTGTCCGTGCGGGCCTTCAGCGCCGGGTCGGGCAGCACCTTGCCGAGAGCGGCCGGCTGCATGCCGGTGCCCTGGACGTCGAGGTGGATGTCACCGGAGATGAGCTGGTTGTCCACGTCGTCGGCGTTGACGTTGAGCTGGACCTCGATCTTGTCCGGCAGCGCCGGGCGGTTCGGGTCGGTCGCCGCATCCCAGTTCTCGTTACGGACCAGGCTGAAGCGCTTGCCGGCCTCGTTCGTCTCGAACTTGTACGGGCCGGAGGAGATCACGTGCTCCTTGTACTTCGCGCCGGTGTCCTTGTCCTTGGGCACCGGGGCGGTCATCGGCATCTGCACGATGTAGTCGAAGGAGGCGAACGGCTCCTTCAGGTGGAAGACGACGGTGGAGTCGTCGGTCGCCTCGACGGCCGAGCTGTAGTCGGCGTCCGGGGTCTTGTAGACGCCCTTGAAGTCCTTCGGCCAGTCGAGCAGCTCGTTGAGGTAGGACGGGCCGTGCGGGAAGGTCTCCTTGTCGTACGACCGCGCCACCGCGTAGGCGACGTCCTTGGCCGTGATCGGGGTGCCGTCCTCGAACTTCAGACCACTCTTGATCTTGTACGTCCAGGTCTTGCCCTCGTCGCTCGGCTCGCCCAGCGCCTCGGCCAGGTCCGGGACGACCGTGTTGCTGTCCTTGCCGGGGCCCGTCTTGTACGTCGTCAGCGTCCGCCAGTAGTACCGGCCGAAGTTGAACGAGTAGCCGTAGTAGGTGTCAGCGGGGTCCAGGCTGTCCCAGTCTGCATAGTTCGCGACTTTCAGAGTGCCGCCCTTCTTGGTGGAAGGGTTGAACACCTCGGTGAGCGCGGCGTTGAACGCGGGTTGCGCGGCAGCGCCGGACGCCGACTGGGCGGGCTGCTGGGAATTGCTGCCGCCCCCTCCGCCGCCACAGGCGGAGAGCACCAGGGCCAGCGTCGCTGTCGCGGCCGCTGCCAGTGCGGATTTCCTTCTCATTGACTACCCCTTGTTAGTGGAGATGGGGATGGAGCAGGGCGAAGGGTCAGTGCGCCCGCGGGTCGAAGGCGTCCCGAAGGCCGTCGCCGAACAGGTTGAACGCCAGGACAGTGATGAAGATCGCCAAGCCGGGGAAGAGCACGAAGTGCGGCAGCGTGTAGAAGCGCACCGCCTCCGAGAGCATGCCGCCCCAGGTCGGGGTCGGCGGGTTGATGCCGACGCCCAGGAACGACAGCGCCGCCTCGAACAGGATGTTCGTCGGGATCAGCAGCGTCGCGTAGACCAGGATCGGCGCCATCAGGTTGGGGAGGATCTCGCGGAACAGGATGTAGCCGTTGCGCGCGCCCAGGCTCCGCGCCGCGTCGACGAACTCGCGCTCGCGCAGCGACAGCGTCTGGCCCCGGACGATGCGGCCGATGCTCGGCCAGCTGAAGAAACCGATGATGAACACGAGCATCGCGATGCGCAGCCCGTTGCCCTCCAGCCCGAACCCCTTGTCGGGGATGACGCCGGCCAGCGCGATGGCGAACACCAGCAGCGGGAAGGCGAGGAAGACGTCCATCAGGCGGCCGATGATCTGGTCGGCCCAGCCGCCGAAGTAGCCGGCGATCACGCCCATGACCGTGCCGATGACGACCGACACCAGCGTGGCCAGGATGCCGATGAGCAGCGAGATCCAGGCGCCGGCGACGATGCGGCTGAAGATGTCACGGCCGTTGACCGGCTCGACGCCGAGCAGGTATTCGCTGCTCATGCCGCCGAAGTCGCCCTTGGGCAGCAGCGTGCTCTGGTCGATCTGGTCCTGGTGGAACTCCAGGGGCGGATGGCCGAGCAGGCTGATGATGGGCGAGGAGAAGATCGCGACCAGGACGAGCAGGATCACGGTGATCCCGCCGGCCAGCGCCACCTTGTCACGGCGCAGCCGCATCCAGGCGATCCGGCTCAGGGAACGCCCCTGGACGGCCTTGCCCGCTCCCTCGAGCACGGACTCCGGGCGCGCCTCCGAGGCGGAGCCGGAAACGTCAAGCGGTGCGGTCATGCCGGATAGCCCCCTGATTTTCAGACGACGTTGTCTGCTCGTTCGCAATACAGACCGCTCGTCGCGACCTCAGGAGGCAGGATCTATGCCCTGAGCTGCGCTGACTAGTCCCTCAGACCGCAGTGTGGCTCAACTGTGATTCACGCGAAACTCATTCGTATTGATCTTGACGAGAATGTCAAGACCCCGTCCCGGTTGCGTCTCGGAACTGTGACACGGGAACCGCTCAGCTGATGCCCCGGCGTCGCAACAGGTCCTCGATGTCGGAGAAGTCGTCATCGCCCTTGGCGGCCTTCTTCTGCTCCACCGCCGGCTTCGCGGGCGCCGCCTGAGGCGCCTTCCCGGCCGCCGCGGGCGCCTGAGCTGCGGGAACCTTCTCCGCCTTGCCGCGCCCCGCGCCCTTCAGCCTGCGTCCGCGCATCACACCCGACGCCACGAACAGCACCACCGACAGCCCGGCCACCGCCACGCCCGCCCACACCATCGGATTGAACACCAGGCTCGTCACGAACCCCACGACCGTCGTGCCGATCGTCCACAACGCCTGGAGCGCCCCGGTCAGATAGGCGGCCAGCGGCAGCAGCGCCCACGCAGCCGTCCGCATGCCCGACGCCGCGCCGCGCCGCCGGAACGCCAAGAAGCTCAGGAACAGCCCGGCGAGGGTCAGCCCGGTGCAGAGCGGGAACCATGCGATCGTTTCGAAAGGCATTCGGGGCCACCTCCGTCGTCGGTTACCTCTCCATCCTGGCACGCGATATGGCGCGTGTTCCTCCTCCCCGAGAACCACCCGACCCTTAGGGGACGAACCACCCACCCGTCCGGGACCGGCCCCCTATCGTCACCCAACCGCCCCGATCCCGCCAGCCCACCCTTTCCGGGCCGGGCGGCCCGGGCGGGCCGGACGGGCGGACCGGGCGGGCGGACCGGGCGGACCGGGCGGGGGCCGGGCGGGCGGGCCGGGCGGGCGGGCGGGCCAGCGGGCCGGGCTTCCGTGGGGTGCCGCTTCCCACGGGTCCCGCCCGGCCAGAGCGCCACCTCGCGGGAACACCCCGCGAGACGGCCCCCGTGGAGGGCGCGCCTGGCGGCGGTCCTTCCCGGGAGGCGCCGTCTGCCGGTGGGCGGGGGGCTCCGCATGCGGGGGTGGCCGTTCATGCGGGGTGGCCGTTGATCCGGGGTGGCCGTCGCGGAAAACGTCCAGCAGGACGCCTTTCGGATGAGCCCGGGCTTCCCGGCGGTGTGGGGCCTATCGGGCGTCTCGCCGTACGGGCGCGGCCTCGTACGGCGTTGTGCGCCCCTCAGGGGGCGAGAGCGGGGTCAGGCGGGGATGAGGGCGCGCAGGTCGGCGGGGGTGACTTCGGTCAGGGAGGAGACGACCAGGCGGCCCGGAGCCGGGTCGATGGGCAGCAGGCTGGGCACCGCGACCACCGCGCACCCGGCGGCCGTGCCTGCGGCGACGCCGTTGGGCGAGTCCTCCAGCACCACGCAGCGCACCGGCTCCACCCCGAGCAGGCGGGCGGCCGTCAGGTACGGCTCGGGGTCGGGCTTGGTGCGGGTCACGTCGTCGGCCGTCACGATGGCGTCGAACCGGTCGCGGCCCACGGCCTTCAGCACCGCGTCCGCGATCTCCCGCAGCGACGAGGTCACCAGCGCCACCGGCACGCCCTCGTCCCGCAGCGCGTCGAGCAGCTCGGAGGCGCCCGGCATGACCTCGACGCCGCCGTTCAGCGTCGTGACCATCCCGCTGACCATCCACTCGCGCACGGTCGCCTCGGAGGCGTCCGAGCCGGACACGGCCAGCATGTACTCCACGGTGCGCTCCATGGAACCGCCGACGAGGTGCGTCTGGTGCTCCGGCGACCACTCGCCGCCCAGCCGCGCCATCACGCCGGTCTCGATCTCCAGCCACACCTTTTCGGTGTCGACGAGCAGACCGTCCATGTCGAAGAAGACCGCTTCCACACATCCCCCGTTCCAACGAAAAGGCGGCGTCGCCGCCGCTGCACATCGCCTTCCACCGTAGGCCGTCCCCCCGGACCCGCCCCAACGGGGGCCACATATCGCCCACCCGACGGCATATCCCCAGATGTCGTACGGGGCCCGTACCAGCGGAAACCGGCCCGCACCGGAGGACGCCGGCAGAGCGCCGGACGGCTTCGGGGCGGGGCGGATCGGGCGGGGCGGCCGGGCAGGGCGCGGCCGCCCGCTTCCGTCAGACGTTGAAGTACTTGGCCTCCGGGTGGTGGGCGACCAGGGCGGAGGTGGCCTGCTCGGGGTGGAGCTGGAACTCCTCCGACAGCGTGACCCCGATGCGCTCCGGGTCGAGCAGCTGGAAGAGCTGGACCTGGTCCTCCAGGTTGGGGCAGGCGGGGTAGCCGAAGGAGTAGCGGCAGCCCTGGATGTTGACCTTGAGCATGTCGTCCAGCGACTCGTCGCCGCCGATCCGCCACTCGGAGCGGACCCGGGCGTGCCAGTATTCGGCCAGCGCCTCGGTGAGCTGCACCGACAGGCCGTGCAGCTCCAGGTAGTCGCGGTAGGCGTCCTTGGCGAACAGCTCGGCCGTGGCCTCGGAGATCTTGCCGCCCATGGTGGCGATCTGGAAGCCGACGACGTCGACCTCGCCGGAGTCCTTGCCGCGGAAGAAGTCGGACAGGCACAGGTGCCGGTCGCGGCGCTGGCGCGGGAAGGTGAAGCGGGTGCGCTCGTCGCCCTTGTCGTCGAGGATGATCAGGGAGTCGCCGTCGCTCACGCACGGGAAGTAGCCGTAGACGACGGCCGCCTCCAGCAGGCCCTCGGTCTGCAGGCGCTCCAGCCACATGCGCAGCCGGGGCCGCCCCTCGGTCTCGACGAGCTCCTCGTAGCCGGGGCCGTCGCCGCCCCGGGTGGGCTTGAGGCCCCACTGGCCGAGGAACAGCGCGCGCTCGTCGAGGAAGGAGGCGTAGTCGGCGAGCGGGATGCCCTTGACGATGCGGTCGCCGTGGAAGGGCGGCGTGGGCACCGGGTTGTCGGCGGCCACGTCGGAGCGGGCGGGCAGCGCCTCGACGGGGGTGCGGTCGAGGACGGCGCCGGTCTTGACGCGGCGCTCGCGCAGCGGCGGCAGGGTGGCGCCCTCGACGCCGCGTTTGACGGCCATGAAGGCGTCCATCAGCCGCAGGCCCTCGAAGGCGTCGCGGGCGTAGCGGACCTCGCCGGGGAACAGCTCGGCCAGGTCCTGCTCGACGTAGGCGCGGGTGAGGGCGGCGCCGCCGAGCAGCACCGGGTAGCGGTCGGACAGGCCCCTGGACTTCATCTCCTCCAGGTTCTCCTTCATCACGACCGTCGACTTGACCAGCAGGCCGGACATGCCGATGACGTCGGCCCGCTGCTCGTCGGCGGCCTCCAGGATGGCGGAGACGGGCTGCTTGATGCCGAGGTTGACGACCTCGTAGCCGTTGTTGGACAGGATGATGTCGACGAGGTTCTTGCCGATGTCGTGCACGTCGCCCTTGACGGTGGCGAGCACGATGCGGCCCTTGGTCTCACCCTCGACGCGGTCCATGTGCGGCTCGAGGTAGGCGACGGCGTTCTTCATCACCTCGGCCGACTGCAGCACGAACGGGAGTTGCATCTGGCCGGAGCCGAACAGCTCGCCGACCGTCTTCATGCCGTCGAGCAGCACGTCGTTGATGATCTCCAGCGCGGGCCGCTGGGACAGGCCCTCGTCGAGGTCGGCCTCCAGCCCCTTCTTCTCGCCGTCGATGATGCGCCGCTTGAGCCGCTCCCACAGGGGCAGCGCGGCCAGCTCCTCGGCCTTGCCGGCGCGCATCGCGGCGGCGTCGACGCCCTCGAACAGGTCCATGAAGCGCTGCAGCGGGTCGTAGCCCTCGCGGCGCCGGTCGTAGACCATGTCGAGGGCGACCTGGCGCTGCTCGTCGGGGATGCGCGCCATCGGCAGGATCTTGGAGGCGTGGACGATGGCGGAGTCGAGCCCGGCGTTGACGCACTCGTTGAGGAAGACCGAGTTGAGCACCATGCGGGCGGCCGGGTTGAGGCCGAAGGAGATGTTGGACAGGCCGAGCGTGGTCTGCACGCCGGGGTAGCGGCGCTTGAGCTCGCGGATGGCCTCGATGGTCTCCAGCCCGTCGCGCCTGGTCTCCTCCTGGCCGGTGGCGATGGGGAAGGTGAGGCAGTCGACGATGATGTCCTCGACCCTCATCCCCCAGTTGCCGGTCAGGTCCTCGATCAGGCGGGTGGCGACGCGGACCTTCCACTCGGCGGTGCGGGCCTGGCCATCCTCGTCGATGGTGAGGGCGACGACGGCGGCGCCGTGCTCGCGGACCAGGCGCATGATGCGCTGGAAGCGGGAGTCGGGGCCGGTGCCGTCCTCGTAGTTGACGGAGTTGACGACGGCGCGCCCGCCGAGCATCTCCAGACCCGCGCGGATCACCTCGGACTCGGTCGAGTCGATCATGATCGGCAGGGTCGAGGCGGTGGCGAGCCGGAAGGCGAGCTCCTTCATGTCGGCGACGCCGTCGCGGCCGACGTAGTCGACGCACAGGTCGAGCATGTGCGCGCCGCCGCGGGCCTGGTCGCGGGCGGTCTCGACGCAGTCGTCCCAGCGGCCTTCGAGCATGGCCTCGCGGAAGGCCTTGGAGCCGTTGGTGTTGCAGCGCTCGCCCACGGCCAGGTAGGAGGTGTCCTGCCGGAACGGGACGGACTGGTAGAGGGAGGACGCGGCGGGCTCGGGGTGCGGGCGGCGGGCGGCGATCTCCCGGCCGCGCACGGTCTCGACGACCTGGCGCAGGTGCTCGGGGGTGGTGCCGCAGCAGCCGCCGACGAGCGACAGGCCGTAGTCGCGGGAGAAGGTGTCGTGGGCGCCGGCGAGCTCGCCGGCGCTCAGCGGGTAGTAGGCGCCGTCGGCGGTCAGCACCGGCAGGCCCGCGTTGGGCATGCAGGACAGCCGCAGCCGCGAGTGGCGGGCCAGGTAGCGCAGGTGCTCGCTCATCTCGGCGGGGCCGGTGGCGCAGTTGAGGCCGATGACGTCGACGCCGAGCGGCTCGATGGCGGTGAGCGCGGCGCCGATCTCGGAGCCGAGCAGCATGGCGCCGTTGGTCTCGATCGTCACCTGGGCGATGATCGGCACGTCGCGGCCGGCCGCCTCGATGGCCCGCTTGGCACCCACGACGGCGGCCTTGACCTGGAGCAGGTCCTGGCAGGTCTCGATGATGAGCGCGTCGGCGCCGCCGGCGATCAGGCCGGCCGCGTTGTCGCGGTAGGCGTCGCGCAGCGTCGAGTAGGGCAGGTGGCCCAGCGTGGGGAGCTTGGTGCCGGGGCCCATGGAGCCCAGCACGAAGCGCGGGTG
Organism: Nonomuraea sp. NPDC023979; assembly: GCF_040639085.1. Classification (NCBI taxonomy): domain Bacteria; kingdom Bacillati; phylum Actinomycetota; class Actinomycetes; order Streptosporangiales; family Streptosporangiaceae; genus Nonomuraea; species Nonomuraea sp. NPDC023979. The sequence goes on along the minus strand of NZ_JBEZZG010000008.1, from coordinate 191,985 downwards.
CTCCGGCGTGGACCAGTGGTCGGCGCGCTCGCGCGCGATGCGGGCGCCGGCCTCGGAGTATTCGTAGACGCGGGCGCCGATGTCGTACTCGCCGAGTGCGCTCAGGTTGGCGCCGAAGGTGTTGGTCTCGACGCAGTCGACGCCCACCGCGAAGTAGGCGTCGTGGACGCCGGCGACGATGTCGGGCCGGGTGACGTTGAGCACCTCGTTGCAGCCCTCGTGGCCCTGGAAGTCGTCGAGCGTCGGGTCCTGCGCCTGCAGCATCGTCCCCATGGCGCCGTCGGCGACGACCACGCGCTGGGACAGCACATCACGGAAGGAGGAGATGCTCATGGTCCAAGACTATCGGCTGTGCCCGCGCGGATTTTCCTGCGGGATGCCCCTCAGGGCACGCGGCGCTGATCACGCTTACCGAGTGACATGAGAGGGCCCCCACCGCATAGGCTTAGCGGGATGGCGGAGACAGGAGGCGACACGTGATCGAGCTCGAAGGGCTCCCCGAGCTCGTCGACCCGGTGCTCATTGCCGCGTTCGAGGGGTGGAACGACGCGGGCGAGGCTTCGAGCGGTGTGATCGCCCATCTCGAGTCCGCGTGGAAGGCCGAGCCGCTGGCCGAGCTCGACCCGGACGACTACTACGACTTCCAGGTCACCCGTCCCGTCGTGGAGATGGGCGAGGGCCTGACGCGGTCGATCGTGTGGCCGACGACCCGCCTGCTGCGCGCCCGGCCGCCGGGCAGCGAGCGTGACGTGGTGCTGCTGCGCGGCATCGAGCCCAACATGCGCTGGCGCGCGTTCTGCGCCGACATCGTGGAGGTCTGCCGCGAGCTGGGGGTGGAGCTGGCCGTGATGCTGGGGGCGCTGCTCAACGACTCCCCCCACACGCGGCCGGTGCCGATCCTGGGCGGGGCCACCGACGAGGCGCTGGCCCGCTCGACCAACCTGGAGCTGAGCCGCTACGAGGGCCCGACGGGCATCGTGGGGGTGCTGCAGCACGCGTTCGGCGAGGCGGGGCTGGGCGCGATCACGCTGTGGGCGTCGGTGCCGCACTACGTGGCCCAGCCGCCCAACCCGAAGGCCACGCTGGCGCTGCTGCGCCGCCTGGAGGACGTGCTGGAGATCCCGATGCCGCTGGGCGACCTCGACGAGGAGGCCCGCGCCTGGGAGCACGGCGTCGACGAGCTCGCCTCGCAGGACAGCGAGGTGGCCGAGTACGTCAAGGAGCTGGAGGAGCGCAAGGACGCGGCGGAGCTGCCGGAGGCGAGCGGTGACGCGATCGCCGCCGAGTTCGAGCGCTACCTGCGGCGCCGCGACCGCGACACGGACTCCTGACCCGTACGGCCTCCCGTCTTTCGCGGGAACGGCACCCGGGGTTGCTGCCGGTCGGGTGGGTCCACCGGGCCTACATCGAGCCGGTCGCCGGCGCGTACGGCGTGACCGGCCGGGACGCGAGCGCCGGGGAGACCGCCCGGGAGCCGGGGCCGTCCGGCCGGGCGCGTACGGCGGCGTCGTAGCGGAGCCAGACGAGGTCGGCCACGCCGGGGGCGGGGCCGAGCGGGGCGCTGACCACGTCCGCGCCCGAGTCGCGCAGCCGGGCGTGGAAGAACCCGGGGGCCAGCAGGTAGGAGGCGACGGCGACGCGCGGTGAGCGGGCGCGGGCGAGCGCCTCGCCCAGCGACGGGGAGCCACTGGAGACGAACGCGGCGGTGACCGGCCGCGCCAGGCGCGCGCTGAGGAGGCGGGCGGCGGCGCGGACGTCGGCGAGCCCGGCCGGGTCGGACGAGCCGGCCGCGCCGAGGACGACCGCGTCGCCGGCACGCAGGCCCACCTGCGCCAGGCGGGCGGCCAGGGCGGCGGTGAGCAGGTCGTGCGGGCCCAGCCGGTCGGCCACGACGGCGCCGGGGCGGTGCGCGGCGACGACGGCGGGCAGGTCGACGTGCAGGTGGTAGCCGCCGGCGAGCAGCAGCGGGACGACGACGACCGGGCCGGGCGCGGCGGCCAGCACGGCCGGGAGCGGCGGGGAGCTGATCTCCAGGTAGGCGAGCTCGACGCGGACGCCGGGCCGGGCCCGCCGCACGGCCCCGGCCAGCGCCGCCAGGGTCCGCTCCCCCTCCCGGCTACGCGTCCCGTGCGCGGCCAGCACGAGCGAAGGAGGCGCCGGCCTGCCGCTCAGCACCAGCGAAGGGGGCGTCGGCCTGCCGCTCAGCGGAAGCGAAGGGGTCGCCGGCCTGCCGGTCGGCGGGGGTGCGGGGGTCATGGGCCTGCCTTACGGGTGCGGGTCATGGGGCGGGGTCGTAGGCGCAGGCCAGGCGGTAGCCGCGTTTGACGACCGTCTCGACGATGCCGCCGGGGCCGAGGGCGCGGCGCAGGCGGGTGACGGCCATCTCGACGGCGTGCTCGGCCGACTCCTTGGCGGCGCTGCCCGGCAGCACGGTGCGCAGGTCGGCGCGGGAGACGACGTGGCCGGGCTTGGCGGCCAGGCGTTTGAGCACGGCCATCGGGGCGGGCGGCAGCGGCCTGAGCTCGCCGTCGACGACGGCCGCGTGGCCGCGGATCTCCACCCGGTGCCCGCCGGCGTCCAGGCGGGTGACGGCGTGCTCCGGCAGGTGCCTGGCCAGGGCGCGGGCCAGCGCGCCGAGCCGGGAGCGGTCGGGCTGCAGCGTGGGGACGCCGCGCTCGGTCAGCGGCGCGGCGGTGACGGGCCCGACGCAGGCGGCCACGACGGGCCCGGCGAACGCGGCCAGCAGCCCCTCCTCCAGCCCGTCGGCCCGGGCCGCGCCGAGCATGGCGTGCACGGCGGGCGCGCTGGTGAAGGCGACGGCGTCGACCGCGCCGGAGACGGCCTGGCTGATGAGGCGGCGCAGCGGCGACGGGTCGCGGTAGGGCAGCCACCGGTAGACGGGGATCTCGATCACCTCGGCCCCCGCGGCGCGCAGGGCGTCGGCGAAGCCGGTGAGGGGCTCGCCGTGCTGCTGCACCGCGATACGGCGGCCGCGCAGGTCCTGGGCGAGCAGGTGGTCCTTCACCTCGTCGCAGGACTCGGCGGGCGCGGTCCAGTGGTCGTTCAGCCCGGCGGCGCGGACGGCTCCCCTGGCCTTGGGGCCGCGGGTGAGCAGCCGGGCGTGTGACAGGTGCTCGGCCAGGTCGCCGGAGAGCCCCCAGCCCTCGGCGGCGGCCATCCAGCCGCGGAAGCCGACCCCGGTGGTGATCACCACGTCGTGGAGCGGTCCGTCCAGGGTGAGGCGGGTGGCGGCGAGCAGGTCGGCGTCCTCGGCGAGCGGCACGAGCCTGATCGCGGGGGCGCTCAGCACGCGGGCGCCCCGCCGTTCGAGCAGCGCGCCGAACTCCTCGCGCCGCCGGGTGGCGGTGACGCCGACGGTGAAGCCCGCCAGCGCGTCGGGCGCGGTCTCCAGGATCATGCGGGCACCTCGCCGGCGGGGCGGGGCATCACACGGGTGAGAGCCGATGGTGAAATCACGTCTTCGATCCTGCGATCGGGGCGTTTCGGCACTGTTACCGCCGTGCTAAAAGCACTGTTACCGCTGGGACCGTGGAGGGCTGTCACCGCGGTGCCACAAGCCCGGATCCGCGCGGTTGGCGGGGCTCGCGCCGGGGAAACCCCTTGGGAGTGCGACGCGACGTATCGGGGAGTTTCGGGTGACGGTGCCTATCCGGATGTTCGGCGACCCGGCGCTGCGCGTGGTGTCGGAGCCGGTGAAGGACTTCGACCGCGAGCTGCGCAAGCTGGTCAAGTCCCTGACGGCGACGCTGCGTGCCGGTCAGGGCCGGGCCGGGCTGGCCGCTCCTCAGCTCGGGGTGCCGCTGCGCGTGCTGGTCTACGCCTACGACGGCGCGCAGGGCCATCTGGTCAATCCGAGGCTGGAGCTGTCGGAGCGCCGGATCACGGCGGACGAGGCGTGCCTGTCGGCGCCGGGCGTGTGGTGGCCGCTGGAGCGGGCGTACATGGTGACGGCGCGCGGCCGTGACATGTTCGGCAAGCCGGTGACCGTGCGCGCGCTCGGGGTGCTGGCCCGGGTCATGCAGCACGAGGTCGACCATCTCGACGGGGTGTTGTTCAGCGACCACCTCGAAGAGGACGAGCGGGCGCGGTTCCTGGCGGCGGCAACGCCTTCGGGATGAGGGCCCGCCGCTGGTCGGGGTCGGTGCCGCCCCAGACGCCGTGCGCCTGGCGGCTGCTGATCGCGTAGTCGAGGCAGGGTCTGCGCACAGGGCAGTCGCGGCAGATCGCCTTGGCGCGTTCCACCTGCGAGCGGCCGGGGCCCTGGTGCGAGATCGGGAAGAACAGCTCAGGGTCCAGGTCCAGGCAGGCTGCCCTGCGTGACCATTCGAGCGTCGTCGTCATGCCCATCGCGCCTACCCAGGCGAAATCGGGTCATACCTCTTCGAGCAGCTGGTCCCAGTCACGCAGGAACCTGTCGAGCCCGTACCGGGACAGGGCGGCGGCGCGGGCGGCCTTGCCCGCCTGCGCGGCCCGCTCGGGGTCGTCGGCGAAGCCCCTGAGGGCGTCGGCGAGCACGTCCACGCGGGTGGAGACGACGCCCGCCTCCGGCGGCACCGCCTCGACGGCCTCGGTGGCGGCCAGCGCCACGACGGGCATGCCGAGCGTCATCGCCTCGATCAGCGCCAGCCCGAGCGAGGTCCAGCGGTAGGGGTGCAGGTAGACGCGCCGCCGCGCCAGCTCGGCGTGCATGGCGTGCTGCGGCAGGTCCTCGTACGTGCCGTAGGGCAGGCCGTCGACCTTCATGCCGAACAGGTCGAGCGGCGCCGCGGCGGCGAAGCGCGGCAGCAGGTCGGTCCCGGCCACGCGGGTGCGCCGGACGGGCTCGTTGACCACGACGCCGGCCCGGCGCAGCTCGCCGGTGTAGAGGTGGCCGGGGTCGGGCACGCCGTGCTCGATCACCCGGGTGGGCGCCCGGCCGTTGTCCCAGAACAGCTCGTTGAAGTACGTGACGTGCACCAGCGGGACGTCGTCGCGCCCGGCCAGCGGGTGCCGCGTCTCGGGCACGTCGCCCTTGGGCGTGTTGTGCTCGACGTAGACGCCGGGCAGGTCGCGGCCGAGCCAGTCGCGGGCCAGCTCCAGCTCGTGCGGCCGCTGGTAGACGACCAGGTCGATCGGCTCGTCGCGGAGCCGGTCCCAGGGCACCTCGCGGGCGGCGGCGGGCCAGTCGTAGGTGGCCGCCCGCCCCCGGCCGTCGGGACCACGGCCGGGGACGAGCGGGATGACGTAGTCGTGGCGGCCCTGGACGAACGCGGTCGTCCACGAGCCGTGCACGTGCCAGAGCAGGATCCTCACCAGTGGCTCCAGTCCACGTGGCGGGCGTCCTGGCCGGCGGCGACGGTGACGGTGTCGCTCAGCACGCGGTCGGCGACGTCGATGAGGTCGGCGGCCACCTCGGCGGCCCGGTCGATCTCCTCCTGGAGGGTCAGCGCCGTGGGCACCATGATGCCGCGGGCGCCCGCCGCCCTGGCGGCCTCCATGTCCCTGCCGATGTCGCCGACGACGACGCAGTCGCGCGGGCTCACGTCGAGCACCGCGGCCGCCCTGATCACCAGGCCGGGCGCGGGTTTGCGGCAGGTGCAGCCGTCGCCGTCGTCGTGGACGCAGATCGCCCACGCGTCGAACGGCCCGAGCAGCTCTTCCACGCGGGCGTTCACCTGTTCCATCTCGTCGGCCGTCAGCAGGCCCTTGGCCACGCCCGACTGGTTGGTCACGACCGCCACCGGCACGTCGGCGCGCCGCAGCCTGCCGAGGGCTTCCAGCGCGCCCGGCATCGGGATCACCCTGGCCGGGTCGCCGTTGTACGGGACGTCCCTGATCAGGGTCCCGTCACGGTCGAAGAGCACGGCCCCGGGACGTCGTTGTTCGAACACTGCCCACCTCCGTCGCGTGCCTCGCAGCTACCCGGCCGCATGTCCGGCAAACAACTACTTAGAGTAATCAACCACCCTTTGGCGCAGGGCGTTTCCGCATTTCCCGGGATCGGGTCATGTTTGAGAGCCGCTCCTCTCGGTAGCGGTTCTCCCATCCGCAGGGGGAGGACTGATGAGATTTCTCGGCATCAATGCGATCTTCCACGACCCGGCCGCCGCGCTCGTGGTGGACGGCAAGGTGGTCGCCGCCGCGGAGGAGGAGCGGTTCAGCCGCCGCAAGCACGGCAAGCGCCCGCTGCCGTTCTCCGCGTGGGAGCTGCCGGAGCAGGCCGCCGCCTGGTGCCTGCGCGAGGCGGGGATCGGGCCCGAGGACGTCGACGCCGTGGCCTACTCCTACGACCCCGCCCTGGTCCGGCAGGCGCCCGACGGCGACTGGGAGGAGCTGCGCACCCGCTACGCGGTGCGCGCCCCGCTGTTCCTGGCCACGGCGCTGCCCGGGCTGGACCCGGCGCAGGTGCGGTACGTGCCGCACCACGTGGCCCACGCCGCCTCGGCCGGGCTCGCCTCACCGTGGCGCGACTGCGCGGTGCTGGTGTGCGACGGGCGCGGCGAGGACGTCTCCCACCTGGCCGGCCGCTACCGCGACGGCGAGCTGGAGGTGCTGGCCACGCAGCGGCTGCCGCACTCGCTCGGCCTGCTGTACGAGGAGGTCACCGAGCACCTGGGCTTCATGCGCTCCAGCGACGAGTACAAGGTCATGGCGATGGCCTCCTACGGGACGCCGCGCCACCTGGCCGAGCTGCGTGAGCTGATCTGCTCCACCGGCGACGGCGGCTTCCGCGCCGGGCCCGTCGACTGGAACGGCTACGCCAAGGCCCTGCAGAAGGGCGAGCCGTGGACCGCCGACCACGCCGACCTGGCCGCCAGCGTGCAGACGCGGCTGGAGGAGGTGCTGCTGGAGCTGGCCGCCTGGCTGCACGAGCGCACCGGCGAACGGCGGCTCGCGCTGGCCGGGGGTGTCGCGCTGAACTGCGTGGCCAACACCCGGCTGCTGGCCGAGGGGCCCTTCGACGAGGTGTGGGTGCAGCCGGCCGCCGGCGACTCCGGCACCGCGCTCGGCGGCGCCCTGCACCTGGCGCAGGCGTACGGCGAGCCCGCCGCGCCGATGACCAGCGCCGCGCTCGGGCGCGGGTTCACCGACGAGGAGCTGGGCGCGTGGCTGGAGGTGGCCCGGGTGCCGCACTCGCGGCCCGCCGACCTGGCCGCCGCCGTGGCCGCCGAGCTCGCCGCCGACCGGATCGTCGCCTGGTTCCAGGGGCGTTCCGAGTACGGGCCGCGCGCCCTGGGGCAGCGGTCGCTGCTGGCCCATCCCGGGCACGCGCGCAACACCGAACGGCTCAACGACGTCAAGGGGCGCGAGCAGTTCCGGCCGATCGCGCCGATGGTGCTGGAGTCGCGGGCCGGCGAGATCTTCGGGCGGGGGCCGACGCCCTCGCCGTACATGCTGTTCGTGCACGACGTGCATCCCGACTGGCGCGACCGCATCCCGGCCGTGGTGCACGTGGACGGGACCGCCCGCATCCAGACGGTCTCCCCCGCCGCGCAACCGCTGATGGCGCGGGTGCTGGCCGAGTTCGAGTGCCTGACCGGGCTGCCGGTGGTGGTGAACACGAGCCTCAACACGGCGGGGCGGCCCATGGTGGACGACCCGCGTGACGCCCTGGAGTGCTTCGGCTCCTCGCCCGTCGAGGTGCTGGCGCTCGGCCCGTACCTGGTGCGGCGCGCGGAGGTGTTCGGATGATGATCACCGTGGTGATCCCCACGATCGGGCGGCCGTCCCTGGCGGCCACGCTCGACGCGCTGGGGACGGACCTGCCGATCATCGTGGCCGACGACCGGCGCACCGGCTCGCCGCCGCTCGCGCTGCCGTCCCACGTCCGCGTCGTGCGCTCGGGCGGGCGGGGGCCGGCGGCGGCCCGCAACGCCGGCTGGCGGCTCGCCAGGACGCCGTGGGTGGCGTTCCTGGACGACGACGTGGTGCCGGAGCCCGGGTGGGCCGAGGCGGTCTGGAAGGACCTGGCCGACCTGCCGGACGACGTGGCGGGCAGCCAGGGCCGCATCGTGGTGCCGCTGCCCCGCGACCGGCCGCCCACCGACGCCGAACGGCACACCGCCGGGCTGCAGACGGCCGAGTGGCCGACGGCCGACATGGCCTACCGGCTGTCGGCGCTGGAGATCGTGAGGGGCTTCGACGAGCGCTTCCCGCGCGCGTACCGGGAGGACGCGGACCTGGCGCTGCGGGTGCGCGCGGCGGGCCACCGGCTGGTGCGGGGCTCGCGCGTGACCGTGCACCCGCTGCGGCAGGACGGTTACTGGTCCAGCGTGCGCTTCCAGCGGGGCAACGCCGACGACGCGCTGATGCGGCGCCTGCACGGGCGCGGCTGGCGGGCGGCGATCGGCGGCCCGCGCGGCCGCCTGCGCCGCCACGCCGTCACCACGGCCCTCGGCCTGACGGCCCTCGCCCTGGCCGCCACCGCCGCCGCGCTCCCCGCCGTCCGCCGCACGCCGGCCGCGACCGGGCGCGCCACCCGGGCGGCGTACGGGAGCCGCAAGCTGGCGTGGGCGGCCGGGGCGGCGGCCGCGGGGTGGGCGGCGATGACGGCGGAGTTCGCGTGGGCGCGGATCGCGCCCGGCCCGCGGACGCCCGCCGAGGTGGCGCGGATGGCCGTCACCAGCGTCGTGATCCCGCCGGTCGCCTGCGCGCACCGGCTTCGGGGGGAATGGAGGGTGCGGCGATGAGCGCTGCGGTGCTGTCACGGGCCCGCCCGCAGGCACAGCCGGCCGCCGAGAGCGAGCCGGCGGGCCGCGGGCCGCGGCGCGGCCGGGGCCGGGTGCTGGTCGCGCGGCTCGACGACGCCGGGGACGTGCTGCTGGCCGGACCCGCCGTGCGGGCGGTCCGGGAGGGCGCCCGCGAGGTGGTGATGCTGGCCGGCCCGCACGGCCGGGCGGCCGCCGAGCTGCTGCCCGGGGTGGACCGGGTGATCGAGTGGCGGGCCCCGTGGATCGACCACGACCCGCCGGCCGTGGACGCCGACCGGGTGAACGAGCTGGTCCGGCGGGTGCGCGGCATCGACGAGGCGCTGATCCTCACGTCCTTCCACCAGTCGGCGCTGCCGCTGGCCCTGCTGCTGCGGCTGGCCGGGGTGCGCCGCATCTCGGCGATCAGCAACGACTACCCCGGCTCGCTGCTCGACGTGCGTCACGTCGTGGACGAGAGCCAGGACGTGCCGGAGGCCGAGCGGATGCTCGAACTGGCCCGCGCCGCCGGGTTCGAACTCGCGCCCGGCGACGACGGCAGACTCGCAGTTCGGCGGCCACTTCCGGATATGAGCCGCCAGATCGGGCAGGCACTGAGCGCCGGCGGCGTTGCCGGCAAAGGCGCGTATGTCGTGGTGCACCCGGGGACCACCGCCCCCGCCCGGTCCTGGCCCGCAGAAAGGCACCGCCAGACCGTGAAGGAGCTGGTCGACGACGGGCATCGCGTCGTCGTCACCGGCAAGGAACGCGAGCTCACCGCCTTCGTCGCCCACCAGGTCGCCGCCGACCTGGGCGGCAGGACGACGTTCGCCGAGCTGGCGGCCGTGATCGAGGGCGCGTCGGTGCTGGTGGCCGGCAACACCGGCCCCGCGCACCTGGCGGCCGCGGTCGGCACCCCGGTCGTCAGCCTGTTCGCTCCCGTCGTCCCGGCCGCCCGCTGGGCTCCGTACGGCGTGCCGGTGGTGCTTCTCGGTGACCAGCAGGCGCCCTGCCGCGCGAGCAGGGCGCGCCTGTGCCCGGTACCCGGGCATCCGTGCCTGTCAGAGGTGACGAGTGAGCAGGTGGTCAAGGCAGTAAGGGAGCTGGCGCAGTGAAGATCGATCTCATCTCGGAGCATGCCGATCCGCTGGCCGCCGTGGGCGGCGTCGACTCGGGCGGCCAGAACGTGTACGTCGCCGCGCTGGCCGTGGCGCTGGCCGGGCGCGGCCACTCGGTGGTCGTGCACACCCGCCGGTCCGATCCCGTCCGTCCCGTCTCGGTGCCGCTCGCGCCGGGCGTCACGGTCTCCTACGTCCAGGCGGGGCCGCTCGCCCCGGTGCCCAAGGACGAGCTTCCCCCGTACATGCCGGAGTTCACCGAGCGGCTGGCCGAGCGGTGGGCGCGCCGCCGGCCGGACGTGGTGCACGCGCACTTCTGGATGAGCGGGCAGGCGGCGCTGGAGGCCGCCGACGGGGTGCCGGTGGTGCAGACGTTCCACGCGCTGGGCACGGTCAAGCGGCGCTGGCAGGGCGGCGCCGACACCAGCCCGGCGCACCGGATCGCCACCGAGCGCGAGATCGGCGAGCGGGCCGACGCGATCCTGGCGACCTGCCGGGACGAGGTGCTGGAGCTGCGCGCGATGGGCGTGCCCGAGCGGCGGATCACCGTGGTGCCGTGCGGGGTGGACGTGGACGCGTTCCGCCCGGACGGGCCGGTCGCGCCGCGCGACGGGCGGCCGCTGGTGCTCAGCATCGGCCGGCTGGTGCCGCGCAAGGGCGTCGACACGGTGATCGCGGCGCTGCGCAGGCTGCCGGACGCCGACCTGGTGATCGCCGGCGGGCGGGCCGACGACGAGGAGGCGGTGCGGCTGCGCGACCTGGCCGGCCGCTACGGGCTGGCCGACCGGGTGCGGGTGATCGGCAGCGTGCCGCGCGAGGACGTGCCGGCGCTGATGCGCTCGGCCGACGTGCTCGTCGCGGTGCCCTGGTACGAGCCGTTCGGGATGGTGCCGGTGGAGGCGATGGCGTGCGGGGTGCCGGTGGTGGCCTCGGCCGTCGGCGGCCACCTGGACACGGTGGCCGGGGCGGGCCTGCTCGTGCCGCCGCGCCGCCCGCGCGCCCTGGCCAGGGCGCTGCGCGACGTGCTCGACAACCCGGACAGGCGCCGCGAGCTGGGCGAGGCGGGAGCCCGCCGGGCCCGCGACCGGTACGGCTGGCCGAGGGTCGCCGAGCTGACCGAGGCCGTGTACACGCAGGTCATCGACGGCCAGCCGCGCCGTCTGGCCGCTCTTGGGGGGTAGCCATGGACACGCATCTGGAGAAGCTCCGCACCGCCCTGGCGCGGGTCGACGGCCACGCGGTCACGGTCCGCGCCTGGGGCGGCAAGCTGGCGGGCGTGCTGTCGGCCGGCGGCCGGCTGCTGGCCTGCGGCAACGGCGGGTCGGCGGCCGAGGCGCAGCACCTGACGGCCGAGCTGGTCGGCAGGTTCAAGGACGACAGGCAGCCGTACGCGGCGATCCCGCTGCACGCCGACACCTCCTCGATGACCGCGATCGTCAACGACTACGGCGCCGACGAGGTGTACGCCCGCCAGGTGCGGGCGCACGGCCGGCCCGGTGACGTGCTGGTGTGCCTGTCGACCAGCGGCGGCAGCACGAACGTGATCAACGCGGCGCTGGCGGCGCAGGAGGCCGGCATCCTCGCCTGGGCGCTGACCGGGCCCGCGCCGAACCCGCTGGCCGACGTCTGCGACGAGACCGTCGCCGTGCCGTTCGACGACACGGCCACCGTCCAGGAGGTCCACCTCGCGATGATCCACATGCTCTGCGACGCGGTCGAAGAGGCGCTGTGATGGGGCCGCTCGTGGTGATCGGGGACACGCTGCTCGACGTGGACGTCGAGGGCGAGACCGAGCGCCTGTGCCCCGACGCGCCCGTGCCGGTGGTGGACGTGGCCGCCGAGCGCGCCCGGCCCGGCGGCGCGGGCCTGGCGGCGCTGCTCGCCTCCCGCGACGGCGCCGACGTGGTGCTGATCACCGCGATCGGCGACGACCCGGCCGGCCGCCGCCTGTGCGGGCTGCTGGCCGACGAGCTGGAGCTGGTCCGCCTTCCGCTGCGCGGCGGCACCGTACGCAAGACGAGGATCAGGTCGCGCGGCCAGACGCTGCTGCGGATCGACACCGGCGACGGCCGGGCCAGGCGGGCGCCCGAGCACGCCAGGGCGGCCGAGGCGGTCGCCGGGGCGGGCGCGGTGCTGGTCGCCGACTACGGCCGGGGCGTCGCCCGGGTCGCGCTGGAGCTGCTGCGGGGCGTGGACGTGCCGGTCGTGTGGGACCCGCACCCGAAGGGCGAGCGGCCCCCGGCGGGCTGCGCCCTGGTCACGCCGAGCGAGGCGGAGGCGCGCGGCCTGTGCCCCGGCCCCTACCCCGGCCCCGACCGGGCCGCCCGGCGGCTGCTGCGCGAGCTGGACGCCCGGGCGGTCGCCGTGACGGCCGGGACGCGCGGCGCCTCGCTGGCGCGGCGCGACGGCTCCCTCACCAGGATTCCGGCGCCCGTGCTGGCCACCGGCCAGGACGTGTGCGGCGCCGGTGACCGGCTCGCGAGCGCCGCCGCGCTCGCCCTGCGGGCCGGCGCGGACGTGGAGGAGGCGGTGACGATCGGCGTCGGCGAGGCTTCGCGCTTCGTCGCGCGCGGCGGCGCCGCCGCGGTCCGCGTCCAGGAGCAGGAGCTGGGCGACCGGCCGCGCACCGCGGTCGAGGTGGCCGAGCTCACCCGGGCCTCCGGCGGGCGGCTGATCGCCACCGGGGGCTGCTTCGACCTGCTGCACGCCGGGCACGTGAGCCTGCTGCGGCGGGCCAGGGCGCTGGGCGACGCGCTCGTCGTCTGCGTCAACTCCGACGCGTCGGTGCGCAGGCTCAAGGGCCCCGCCCGGCCGGTCGTGGACGTCCGCGACCGGGTCGAGGTGCTGCGCGCGCTGAGCTGCGTGGACGCGGTGCTGGTGTTCGACGAGGACACCCCCGTGGACGCGATCGAGCTGCTCCGCCCCGACGTGTGGGTGAAGGGCGGCGACTACGAGGGCGGGAACCTGCCCGAATCCGAGGTCCTGGCAGGGCTCGGCGCGGAAACGGTCGTGCTGAGCCTGCTGCCGGGACGGTCGACCACGAATCTGATCAGGGAGATCCGATGAACGTATTGATCACGGGAGGCGCGTCCGGGCTCGGCCTGGCCACGGCGGAAGCGGTGGAGAAGGAGGGCTGGCGTCCGCTGGTCGTCGACGTGCGCGACCCCGACCAGCGCTTCGAGCACGTGACCGCCGACCTGGCCGACCGGGGCGAGGCCGAGCGGGCGGTGCGGGAGCTGGCCGAGCGGGCCGGCGGCCTGGACGCCGTCGTCACCGCCGCGGGCATCGACGCGTGCGGGCGGCTGGAGGACGTGCCCGCCGACGACTGGGAGCGGGTGATCCGGGTGAACCTGCTCGGCACGGCCGCGGTCGTCCGGGCGGCGCTGCCGCACCTGAAGGCGTCGCGGGGCCGGGTCGTCACCTGCGCCTCGACTCTCGGGCTGCGGCCGCTCAGCGACGCCTCGGCCTACAGCGCGTCGAAGTTCGGCGTCGTCGGCTTCACCCGGGCGCTGGCGCTGGAGATGCGCGGCGAGATCGGCGTGACGCTGCTGGTGCCGGGCGGCATGCGGACGAGCTTCTTCGACGGCCGCCCCGAACAGTACAAGCCGGGTCCCGAGGCCGGGCTGAACGACCCGGCGGACGTCGCCAGGACGGTGGTGTTCGCGCTGTCGCAACCGGCCGGCTGCGAGATCAGGGAGCTCGTCATCTGCCCCGGCACGGAGACGTCATGGCCCTAGAACTGCTGGTGCTGCGCGGGCTGGGACTGGGCGACCTGCTGACGGCCGTCCCCCCGCTGCGCGCGCTGCGCCAGGCCTTCCCGGAGCACCGGATCACGCTCGCCGCGCCCGCCGTGCTGGGCCCGCTGCTGCCGTTCATCGGGGCGGTGGACGCGCACCTCGACGTGTCGGGGCCGGGGCCGGTGCCGTTCGAGCGGCCCGACATCGCGGTCAACCTGCACGGCAAGGGCCCGCAGAGCATCGAGGCGCTGCGCCGTACCGGCCCGGGCAGGCTGATCAGCTACGGGACGGGCCCCGCCTGGCGCGACGACCTGCACGAGGTGCGGCGCTGGTGCGAGCTGCTGGAATGGCACGGCATCCCCGCCGACCCGGACGACCTGACGCTCGGCGTCTCCGATCGGACCGGCCCGGCGATCGTGCACCCGGGCGCCGCCTACCCGGCGCGCCGGTGGCCGCCGGAGCGGTTCGCCCGGGTGGCGGCGGCGCTGGACGACGTGGTCGTCACCGGCAGCGCCGCCGAGGTCGGCATCGCCCGGCGGGTCGCCGAGCTGGCCGGGCTGCCGCCGGAACGGATGCTGGCCGGCCGCACCGACCTGGCCGACCTGATCGACCTCGTCGGCCGGGCCCGGCTGGTCGTGTGCGGCGACACCGGCGTCGCCCACCTGGCGACCGCGTTCTGCGTGCCGTCGGTGGTGCTGTTCGGGCCGGTGTCGCCCGCGCTGTGGGGGCCGCCGCCCGGCTGGCGGCACGTCGCGCTCTGGGCGGGCCGCAACGGGGACCCGCACGGGGAACGGCCCGACCCGGGGCTGCTGAAGATCGAAGTATCCGAAGTCGTCGACGCCGCAATGGAGGTCACGTCATGAGGGCGCTGGTCACCGGAGGAGCCGGGTTCCTCGGCTCCTACCTGTGCGAGCGGCTGCTGGACGAGGGGGCGGACGTGGTCTGCATGGACAGCTTCCTCACCGGCGGCCCACGCAACGTGGAACACCTGATCGACCGGCCGTCGTTCCGCATCATCGAATGCGACCTGACCGGCTACGTGCACGTGCCCGACCGGCTGGACCTGGTCCTGCACTTCGCCTCGGCCGCCTCTCCGGCCGACTACCTGCGCTACCCGATCGAGACGCTGCGCGTCGGCAGCGTCGGCACCCTGCACGCGCTCGGGCTGGCCCGGGAGAAGGGCGCGCGGTTCGTGCTCGCCTCCACCAGCGAGGTGTACGGCGACCCGCTGGAGCACCCGCAGCGCGAGACGTACTGGGGCAACGTCAACCCGGTCGGCCCGCGCAGCGTCTACGACGAGGCCAAGCGCTTCGCCGAGTCGCTGACCACGGCCTACCGGCACGCCCGGGGCACCGACACGGGCATCGTGCGGATCTTCAACACGTACGGGCCCCGGATGCGGCCGTTCGACGGCCGGGCGATCCCGACGTTCATCCGGCAGGCGCTCATGGGCGAGCCGATCACGATCACCGGTGACGGCTCGCAGACCCGGTCGATCTGCTATGTGGACGACACGGTGTCGGGCATCCTGGCGATGGCGGCCAGCGACTTCGCCGGGCCGGTGAACATCGGCAACCCGGACGAGCTGACCATGCTGGAGCTGGCCACGATGGTCAGGGACCTGAGCGGGTCGTCGTCGCCGATCGAGTTCATCGACCGGCCGGCCGACGACCCCCGGGTGCGCCGGCCGGACACGTCGCTGGCGGCCGAGCGGCTCGGCTGGAAGGCCCAGGTGCCCGCCGAGGAGGGGCTGCGGCGGACCATCGAGTGGTTCTCGGCCGAGCTCGCCGGCTTCACCCCGGCGGCCCCCATGGCCGCCGAGGCGGGCGCCTGACCGGCCGCCCCGCCGCCACGGGGCGCGCCCGTCAGAGAGCGATGCCGAGGAGGGCGTCGGTGAGGTCGCGGACCAGGGCCGGGGCGCCGGGGTCGGTGCCCCGGCCCGCCAGCGCCTCCTCCGCCCAGGCGTCGACGGCGGCGAGCGCGCCGGGGGCGTCCAGGTCGTCGGCGAGCCGCTCGCGCACGGCCGCGAGCACGTCGCCGGCGGGCGGGGCGGCGGCGAGCGCCACGGCCGAGCGCCAGCGCTCCAGCCGCGCCTCGGCCTCGGCGAGCATCGCCGGCACGTATCCCCAGTCGGCCCGGTAGTGGTGGGCGAGCAGCACGAGCCGGATCGCCATCGGGTCGTGGGCGGCCCGCAGCTTGGACACGAACACCAGGTTGCCCTTGGACTTCGACATCTTCTCGCCGTCGAGCCCCACCATGCCGGCGTGGGTGTAGAAGCGGGCGAAGGGCCACTCCCCCGTGGCCGCGTGGCCCTCGGAGGCGCCGCACTCGTGATGCGGGAAGATCAGGTCGGAGCCGCCCCCGGCGACGTCGTAGCCGGCGCCCAGGTGGTCGAGGGCGATGGAGGTGCACTCGACGTGCCAGCCGGGCCGCCCCCGCCCCAGCGGTGAGTCCCAGGCGGGCTCGCCGGGCCGCTCGGCGCGCCACAGCAGCCAGTCGAGCGGGTGGCGCTTGCCGGGCCGCTCGGGGTCGCCGCCGCGCTCGGCGAACAGCGTGAGCATCTCGGCCTCGCCGTAGCCGGACACCTGCCCGAACTTGGGGGCGTCGGCGACGCTGAAGTAGACGTCGCCGTCGAGGTCGTAGGTGACGCCCTTGGCGCCGAGGCCGGCGATGAGATCGGCGACCCGGTCGACGACCTCGGTGACGCCCACGTACTCGCGCGGCGGCAGGATGCGCAGCGCCTCCATGTCGGTGCGGAACAGCTCGATCTCGCGCTCGGCCAGGCTCTGCCAGGCGACGCCGGTGCTCTCGGCCCGCTCCAGCAGCGGGTCGTCCACGTCGGTGGCGTTCTGCGTGTAGTGCACCTCGTGTCCGGCGTCGCGCCAGAGGCGGCCGACGAGGTCGAAGGCGAGGTAGGTGTTGGCGTGCCCCAGGTGCGTGGCGTCATAAGGGGTGATGCCGCACACGTACATCCGGGCGGTGGGGCCCGGGTCGGTCTGCCGCACCTGCTTGGCCGCGGTGTCGTAGAGCCGCAGCGGGACGCTCTCACCGGGCAGCTTGGGGATGTTGGGGGCGGACCACGATCTCATGTCTTCGAGCCTATCCGTCCCGATCAGCTGTCATGTCGGTGAAGTCGTACGTCACTCCGCCGGTGTCGAGCGTGAGCAGGGTGACACTGAGCGTGGTGAAGCGGCGGCCGTCGGGCAGCGTGTGGTCGACGATGAGCGCGGCGGGGTCGGCGGAGGGCGGATCGGTGATCAGCTCGTGCCAGTCGGCCGTGCTCGCGAACCGGGGCAGGAACGCGGTGACGCGCTCGCTGGCGGGGTCGAGGCCGCTGTTGACGATCATGCTGGTGCCGTCGGGCAGGCCGGTCGTGGTGAGCCGTACGCCGTCCCAGGTGAACAGGCGGGCCCGGCCGGGGTCGGCGAGCACCAGGTGGAAGGGGTCGTAGCGGGTCAGGTCGAGGTCGGGCAGGTCGCCGGCGGCGACGGCGCGCAGCGGCAGGTCGCCGCGGGAGACCTTGACGGCGTCGGGGGCCTCGCGGCCGCGGCCGTTGAGGAGCGCGGCGGCGCGCCGGGCGGACGGGTCAACCGCCAGCCAGGTGCCGCCGGCCTTGAGGTCACGTCCGCCGACCACGCCGGGGTAGTCGGGCCAGTGCTCGCCGGGGCCCTCCCAGGGGCGGTCGGCGAACTCGTCGCGCACCCCCATGAGGGTGAGGGGCAGGCCCGTTCTCACGATCACCGTACACATGCGGCAAAGCGTAGTAAACGGGATTAGATGGGCGGCCAGGGGATGGCAGGCCAGCCCTCGGAGGGCGAGGGGTGCACGCCGGTGTCGAGGAGCTTGCGCACCCGCTTCCACGTCGCCTCCACCTCCGCGAGCGTCAGCAGCTCGCGCAGCCGGCGGCCGAGCGAGCCGGACTCCAGGTCGCGCTCCAGCTTGGCGAGCACCGCCACCGCCTCGCGGGCCAGCGGCTTGCCGCGCCACTGCCACAGCACGGTGCGCAGTTTGTCCTCCACGGCGAAGCAGACGCCGTGGTCGACGCCGTAGACGTGGCCGGTGGGCATCGGCAGCAGGTGGCCGCCCTTGCGGTCGGCGTTGTTGACGATCGCGTCGAACACCGCCATCCGCCGCACCACCGGGTTGCGGCTGCGCACCAGCCGCATCAGGTCGACCTCGCGCTCGGTGTCGATCCAGAGCTGGCACATGCCGGGACCGAACGGCCCGTCGCGGTAGACCGTGGGCGGCACGACGTGCCAGCCGGTCGCCTGGGAGACCTCGAAGGCCGCGACCTCGCGGGCGGCCAGGGTGCCGTCGGGGAAGTCCCACAGCGGCCGCTCGCCGCGCACCGGCTTGTAGACGCAGGCGACGCTGCGCGAGCCGAGCGTGACCGAGCAGTAGAGGGTCATGTTGGTGGCTTCGACGAGGCGGCCGGCCACCTCCAGGCGGCCGTCGCGGAGCAGCTTGAGCGTCTCCTCCTCGTTCATGGCCGTGAGAGGGGTGGGCCTGACGGCCGGCTCGCTCTCCGGAGCGGTCATGAAGCCGCCTCACCTCCGCGGTAGCCGTTGAGACGTACGCACACGTGACCCGTGGCGTCGAGCGGCTGCCCGCAGAGCGGGCACGGCGGGCGTCCCGCCGACACGATCTTGAGCGCCCGCTGGGTGAAGGCGCGGGCGGCCCCGGCGCTGATGCGCACCCGCAGCACCGCGGGCTCGGGCGCGTCGAGGTCGTCCTCGTCGACGACCTCCTGGGCCTCGATGACGACCTGGGAGCTCTCCTCGTCCCAGGACAGCGCCATCGTGCCGACCCTGAACTCCTCCGACACCGGGACGTCGAGGGGGCCGTCGTCGGCCAGGTCGGCGGGGGCGATGGCCGGCACCCGGGCGGTGCCGCCGCTGAGCCGCAGGACCTCGTCGAGCATCTCGTCGAGCCTGTCGGCGAGCGCGGCGACCTGCAGCTTCTCCAGCGCCACGGTGGTCAGTCTGCCCTCGGCCCTGGCCTGCAGAAAGAAGGCTCGTGCGCCCGGCCGCCCGAGGGCGCCAGCCACGAACCTCTCCGGTGGGTCGTAGTCGAAGACCGGCATAGCCTGACCTTACGTGGTCCCGGGCCCGCCGCCGACGGCGGCATCGCTCCCGGTGGAGTTTTCTCCCCCGTCTTTCTCCTCCGAATCCTCGGGCAACCGCAATTCCCCCATATCGTTAACTCTGAGAACAAAGGGACGCAAGGGGGCATAGCGAATCACGGTGAGAGCCGCCGGATCAGCAGTTATCCGCTGAAAGTGATCGAGGTGGAGCCCCAGAGCGTCGGCCAAGATCGCCTTGATCACGTCTCCGTGGCTGCACGCCAGGTAGACAGCCTTCTCCCCCAGGCGTCTATTCCACTCCCGGACCGCCGCCACGGCCCGCGCCTGCATCGCCGCGAGCGACTCGCCGCCGGGGAACTCGGCGGCGCTCGGGTGGGCCTGGACGACCGGCCAGAGCGGCTCCCGCGCCAGCTCCTTGAGCGCGCGCCCGGTCCAGGCGCCGTAGTCGCACTCGATCAGCCGCTCGTCGGTCAGCACCGTCAGGCCGCGGCCGCCGGCCACCGCCTCGGCCGTCTCCACGCAGCGCTCCAGCGGGCTGGAGACGATCGCGTCGAGCCGTACGGAGGCGACGCGCCCGGCCAGCGCGGCGGCCTGCGCCCGGCCCGCGTCGCTGAGGTGCACCCCCGGGGTGCGGCCCGCCAGGATCGGCCCCGTCAGGTCGGTGAGCCCGTGGCGGGCCAGAAGCAGCGTCGTCACGACCCAAGTGTCGCAGGCGTCTATCACGGCGTTTCACCCACCCGAGCGGTAACCTGGCGGGATCATGGAGCAGCGCTATGTCGGCCGCAGCGGCCTGTCGGTGTCCCGGATGGGCCTCGGCACGATGACGTGGGGGCGTGACACCGACGCGGACGACGCCGTGGCCCAGCTGCGCACGTTCATGGACGCGGGCGGCACACTGGTCGACACCGCCGACGTCTACACCGGCGGCGACGCCGAGCGGCTGCTGGGCCGGATGCTGCGCGACTCGGTGCCGCGGGCCGAGCTGGTGATCTCGACCAAGGCCGTGGTGACCCCGCTGGGGCGCCGGCCGCGCGACGCCTCCCGGCGTCACCTGATCGCCGCCGTCGACGACTCGCTCGGCCGGCTCGGACTCGACTACGTGGACCTGTGGCAGCTGCACACCTACGACGCCGAGGTGCCGCTGGAGGAGACGCTGGCCGCGGTCGACGCGATCGTCTCCTCGGGGCGGGCCGTCTACGCGGGCGTGTGCGACTACACCGGCTGGCAGCTCGCCGCGGCGGCCGTGACGCAGCGCGCGACCCCGGGGCGGGTGCCGATCACCGCCGTGCAGGCCGAATACTCGCTGCTGGCCCGCGACCCCGAGCGCGAGCTGCTGCCCGCCGCCCAGCACTGCGGGGTCGGCGTGCTGGCCTGGTCGCCGCTCGGCCGGGGCGTGCTGACGGGCAAGTACCGGACGGGCATCCCGGCCGATTCCCGGGCCGCCACGCCGCATTTCGCGGATTTCGTCCGCCCGTATCTCGACGAACGCAGCCGCCGGGTGGTGGAATCGGTCATGACCGCGGCCGACGGGCTGGGGGTCTCGCCCTTGGCCGTCGCGCTGTCCTGGGTGCGCGACCAGCCCGGGGTGGCCTCGGCGATCGTCGGCGCCCGCACGCTGGCGCAGCTCAGGAGCACCCTCCCGGCCGAGGACGTGGTGCTGCCGATCGAGATCCGAGAGGCCCTGGATGACGTGTCGTCACCCGATTGACGGCGAACGAGAGCTCAACTCGCGTATCACTAGTCGATACCGAATCGCAACATTAACGGGAAAACACCTGCGTCTGATGGCCGATGTCCATAAAGATTTCCTCCGGGAGCGATTCGGGAGGGGACGAATGGGGAGCAGGAGCGCCATCTCGGCCGGGGTGCTGGCGATGGCGCTGGCGGCCGTGCCGGTCGCGGCGCCACCCGCCCAGGCCGCCGACTGCGAGCGCGGCGGCGGACTGCTCTCCGGGGTGACCGACAGCCTGTGCGGCGTCGTCGAGGCGGTCACCGGCACCGTCGACCAGCTCACCGGCGGGCTCACCGATCCGGTGACCGACGGGCTCGACAAGACCACCGACACGGTGCTCGGCACGGTCGGCGAGGCGGTCCCCACCGGCCGGCCGCGCGCCTCCGGCAAGCCGTCCGGCAAACCCGCCGCCACGCCCGACCCCCCGGGCCCCGTCGAGCCGCCCGAGCCGCCCGACCCGAAGGTCACCGAGCTGCTGCCGGAGCCGCTCGACGAGGTGTGCCTGCCGGTGGTGGGCTGCGACGAGGACGGCGTGCTCGGCGGCCTCACCACGCCGACGCCGACGACGACCGGCCCTGACGACGGCGAGGACGACCGGCCCGCCGACGAGCGCGGGCGGCGCGAGGACACCACGGCCGTGCCCGCCGAGGTCGTCACCACTCCGCCGGGCGACACGGTCGTGCCGCCGGACAACCAGCCGCACCTGATCGACTCCCGGCAGGAGCCGGTGGGCGACAAGCCGTCGGCCGACCCGGAGGACTTCCGGATCGACCTGCTGTGGCCCAACCCGTTCGCCGAGGAGTTAGGCCTGCCCGCCGACGAGCGGCCCGTCGTACGGCCCTCCACCCGCGCCTCCGACGTGGTCGGCACGGCGCTGACGATCATCCTGCTCGCCACGGCCGTGGCCGCCACCCGCATCGTGCAGCAGCGGCGTCACCGCCGCGAGCAGAGCGAGACCATCCCCTTCGAGCCGGCGCGCGGCAACGGCCTCCACCGGCTCGCCTGACCCGCCCGCCGGGCGCGCCCGCCCGGCGTCAGGCCGGCCCTGCGAGCCGGTTCTCCGGGGTCAGGCGCCGATCGCGTGGACGCCGCCGTCGACGTGCACGATCTCGCCCGTCGTGGCCGGGAACCAGTCGGACATCAGCGCCACGCACGCGCGGGCCGCCGGCATCGTGTCGGCCAGGTCCCAGCCGAGCGGGGCCTTCTCCGGCCAGCTGTCCTCGAACTCCTTGAAGCCCGGGATCGACTTGGCGGCCATCGTGCGCAGCGGCCCGGCGGCCACCAGGTTGGCCCGGATGCCCTGCTTGCCCAGGTCACGGGCCAGGTAGCGGTTGCACGACTCCAGGCCGGCCTTGGCCACGCCCATCCAGTCGTAGACCGGCCACGCCTTGGTCGCGTCGAAGTCGAGGCCGACGACCGCGCCGCCCTCCTTCATCAGCGGCAGGCAGGCCACGGCCAGCGCCTTGTAGGAGTAGGTCGACACGTGCACGGCGGTGGCGACGTCCTCCCAGGTGGTGTTGAGGAAGTTGCCGCCGAGCGCCGTCTGCGGGGCGAAGCCGATGGAGTGGACGACGCCGTCGAGGCCGTCGACGTGCTCGCCCACCCGGGCCGCCAGCGACTCGAGGTGCTCGGTGTTCTGCACGTCGAGCTCCAGCACCGGCGCCGGGGCGGGCAGCCGCTTGGCGATCCGCTCGACCAGGCTGAGCCGGCCGAACCCGGTGAGCACCACGGTGGCGCCCTCCTGCTGCGCCAGCTTGGCGACCGAGAAGGCGATCGAGGCGTCGGTGAGCACGCCGGTCACCAGGATGCGCTTGCCTTCGAGAAGTCCCATGTCAGTGCCCCATTCCGAGTCCGCCGTCGACGGGGATCACGGCCCCGGTGATGTAGGAGGCGTCGTCGCTCGCCAGGAAGCGCACGACGCGGGCGACCTCGGAGGGGGTCGCCTGCCTGCCGAGCGGGATGTTCTTGACGATCGCGTCGGTGTCGAGCTCGGCCGTCATGTCGGTGGCCACGAAGCCGGGCGAGACGACGTTGACGGTGATGCCGCGCGAGCCGTACTCGCGGGCCATGGAGCGGGCGAAGCCGATCAGCCCGGCCTTGGAGGCGGCGTAGTTGGTCTGGCCCGCCTGGCCGAGCATGGCGATGACGGAGGAGACGAGGATGACGCGGCCGCGCTTGAGCTTCATCATCGGGCGGATGGCCCGCTTGGCGACGCGGAAGGCGCCGGTCAGGTTGGCGTCGACGACGTCGGTGAAGGTCTCCTCCTTCATCATCGCCAGCAGCGTGTCCTTGGTGATGCCGGCGTTGGAGACGAGCACCTCGACGGGGCCGTGCTCGGCCTCGACCTTGTCGAAGGCGGCCTCGACGTCGGCCATGCTGGTGACGTCGCAGCGGACGCCGAACAGCCCTTCAGGCGGCTCCCCCGATCGGTAGGTGACGGCGACGGCGTCGCCGGCCGCGGCCAGTTCGCGGGCGATCGCGAGGCCGATGCCGCGATTGCCTCCTGTGACGAGTACAGAGCGTGCCATGAGAACTGACGCTATCTCCTACCGGCCGGTACCGGCTTGTCCGGGGGATACAAGATCACAGCGTTAGGATCGTGGACATGCGCCAGATCGATGACGATTTCCTCGCGCTGCCGCTCAGACGGCTCGCGGACGCCGCCCTGCAACGCGCACGCGAGCTGGGCGCGGAGCACGCCGACTTCCGGCTCGAACGCATCAGAGCCGAGACCCTGAGCCTCTACGACGCGCGCCTGGAGGGCGCCGCCGACGCCGACGACCTCGGCTACGCCGTGCGCGTGGTCAAGGGCGGCACCTGGGGGTTCGCCGCCGGGATCGACCTGACCCCCGAGGCCGCCGCGCGGGTGGCCGAGCAGGCGGTGCGGGTCGCGGAGGTGAGCGCCCCGATCAACCGTGAGCCGATCGAGCTCGCGCCCGAGCCGGTGCACGGCGAGGTCACCTGGGTGTCGTCCTACGACGTCGACCCGTTCGACGTGCCGTCGGCCGACAAGGTGGCGCTGCTGGCCGACTGGTCGGCGGGCCTGCTCAAGGGCGCCGACCACGTGTCGGCGCGGCTGCTGCAGGTCAAGGAGCAGAAGTTCTACGCCGACACGGCCGGCACCGTGACGACGCAGCAGCGGGTGCGGGTGCATCCCGTGCTCAACGCCATGAAGGCGTCGGAGACCGGCTTCGACGACATGTCCACGATCGCGCCGCCGGTCGGCCGGGGCTACGAATACCTGACCGGCACGGGCTGGGACTGGGCGGCCGAGCTGGCCGCGCTGCCGGAGCTGCTGGCCGAGAAGCTGGCCGCGCCGTCGGTCGAGGCGGGCGACTACGACCTGGTGATCCACCCGTCCAACCTGTGGCTGACCATCCACGAGTCGATCGGCCACGCGACCGAGCTCGACCGGGCGCTCGGCTACGAGGCCGCCTACGCCGGCACCAGCTTCGCCACCTTCGACCAGCTCGGCGAACTGGTCTACGGTTCGCCGCTGATGAACGTGACCGGCGACCGCACCGTCGAGCACGGCCTGGCCACCATCGGCTACGACGACGAGGGCGTGCAGGGGCAGAGCTTCGACATCGTCAAGGACGGCGTCCTGGTCGGCTACCAGCTCGACCGGCGGATGGCGCTGATGAAGGGCCTGGGCCGCTCCAACGGCTGCGCCTTCGCCGACTCGCCCGGCCACATGCCGATCCAGCGCATGGCCAACGTGTCGCTGGCCGCCGCGCCCGGCGGCCCGTCGACGGAGGAGCTCATCTCCGGCGTGGAGCGCGGCATCTACATCGTCGGCGACAAGAGCTGGTCGATCGACATGCAGCGCTACAATTTCCAGTTCACCGGTCAGCGCGCGTACCGGATCTCCCACGGCGAGCTCGCCGGGCAGGTCCGCGACTTCGCCTACCAGGCCACCACCACCGACTTCTGGCAGTCGATGGAACGCGTCGGCGGCCCGCAGACGTACGTGCTCGGCGGGGCCTTCAACTGCGGCAAGGGCCAGCCGGGGCAGGTGGCGCCGGTCAGCCACGGCTGCCCGTCGGCCCTGTTCAGGAACGTACGGATACTCAACACCGTTCAGGAGGGCGGAAAGTGACTCCCCAGGAGATGGTGGAGCGGGCCCTGGAGCTCTCCACGGCCGACGGCTGCGTGGTGCTGGTGGACGAGGAGTCCACCGCCAACCTGCGCTTCGCCGGCAACACGCTGACGACCAACGGCGTGGCGCGCTCCAGCCGGCTGACCGTGATCTCGATCGCCGGGCGGGGCGTGGGCGTCGTGTCGCGCGCCGCGGTGCGGCCCGAGCAGCTCGCCGCCGTGGTGGCCGCCGCCGACGCGACCGCGCGCGACGCGCAGCCGGCCGAGGACGCGGGCGAGCTCGTCGCGGGCGGCCCGGCGAGCGCGTCGTGGGACGGCCCGGTGACGCCGACCGACATCGAGGTGTTCCGCGGGTTCGCGCCGGCGCTCGGCGAGGCGTTCGCCTCCGCCGAGGCGGGCGGCAGGAGGCTGTACGGGTTCGCCGAGCACACGCTGACCACGACGTTCCTCGGCAGCTCGACCGGGCTGCGGCTGCGCCACGACCAGCCGTCGGGGCGGCTGGAGCTCAACGCCAAGTCCGCCGACCTCAAGCGCTCGGCGTGGGCCGGGGTGGCCACGCGCGACTTCACCGACGTGGACGTGGCCGCCCTCGACGCGGGGCTGGCGCAGCGGCTCGACTGGGCCAAGACGCGCGTCGACCTCCCGGCGGGCCGCTACGAGACGCTGCTGCCCCCGACGGCGGTCGCCGACCTGATGGTCTACCTGTTCTGGTCCGCCGGCGCCAGGGACGCGCTGGACGGCCGCTCGGTGTTCTCCAAGCCGGGCGGCGGCACCCGGGTCGGCGAGCGGCTCGCCACGCTGCCCGTGACGCTGTCGAGCGACCCGGCGGCGCCCGGGATCGGCTGCGCGCCGTTCGTGACGGCACGCTCGTCCAGCAGGGAGAGCTCGGTGTTCGACAACGGGCTGCCGCTGTCGGCCACCGACTGGATCGCCGACGGCCGGCTGGAGGCGCTGCTGCAGACGCGCTACTCGGCCGGGCTGAGCGGCCTGCCGGTGACGCCCTCCGTCGACAACCTGATCATGAAGGGGCCGGAGGACGGCCGCTCCCTGGAGGAGATGATCGCCTCCACCGAGCGCGGCCTGCTGCTGACCTGCCTGTGGTACATCCGCCAGGTCGACCCGCAGACGCTGCTGCTGACCGGGCTCACCCGCGACGGCGTCTACCTGGTCGAGCACGGCGAGGTCGTGGGCGAGGTGAACAACTTCCGGTTCAACGAGAGCCCGGTCGACCTGCTGGGCCGCCTCACGGAGGTGGGCGCGCCGGAGCAGACGCTGCCGCGCGAGTGGGGCGACTACTTCACGCGGGCGGTCATGCCGCCGGTGCGGGTGCCCGACTTCAACATGTCGACGGTCAGCCAGGCGAGCTGATCGCCAGCTCGTGCACACGGCCCCAGCGCTGCCCGGTGACCAGCCGGGCGGTGCCGGCCGTCAGGTCGTACACGACCGACCAGCGCGTGTGCGGCTGCGCCACCCGGCGCAGCAGGGCCAGGGGGTCGGCGCCGGCCCCCTGGCTGAGCGCGCGGTAGCGGGGATCGGCCAGGCGGGTGGCGCGGCTCGCGCCGGTCATGGTGATGTTGGTCAGCACGCGGTCCTCGATGACGTTGAGCCTGCCGTCGCCGTACTCGACGACCGCCGAGCGGCCCGAGCGGTCGCCGATCAGGTAGTGCACCTGCGGGCCGCCGGAGAAGTCGACGTCGTAGCGGCGCATGAGGGCGACCGCCTCGTCCACGGTGGCGGCCCGGTCCAGGAGCAGCCGCATGACGCGGGCGCTGCCGACCGTCGTGCGTCCCGGCGCGCGGGCGGGCAGCAGCGCGTCGGGCACCTGGGCGAGGCCGACGGCCAGGCCCTTCTCGTTCATGCCGTCGAACGGCGCCAGCACCGCGTGCGCCAGCCGCCGCCGGTCGGCCGGGTCACCGAGGTCCGGGGCGCCGCCGTGGCCGAGCACGTACGAGACGTCCGAGATCGACAGTGAGGCGTAGCCTCCCGGCGGGCGGGCGTGCACCACCATCGCCGGGTGCGGGTCCCAGTCGAAGTTGCGGCCGAACACCGGGCCGGCCTCGCCGGGCTGCAGGAACAGCGAGCAGGCCCACGCGTCGTCGCGGCGGGCGAGCTCCTGCTCGGTGAGGGGCGCCTCGGCGTCGTAGCCGCCGTGGAAGGTCATCTCGTACAGCGGCAGGTCGTCCAGCCGGCGCAGGCTCGCCGCCGTACGGGCCGCCTCGGCGGCGCTCTGGCGCAGGACAGGGGCCGGGGCAGGCTCCTGTGACCGCGGCGGGGTCTGCCCGGCGGCCTCCCGCGGCGTGGCGGTCGTCCCGCAGGCGGCGAGGGCGCAGGCGAGCACGACGGCGAGCACAGCGCTGAGCACAGCGCCGGGCACAGCGGCCAGGGCAGGCGGGGCGGGCGGGAGCGCGGGGCGGCGGCGCATGACCGCAGTGTGAACGGCCCGCGCCGCCCCTGTCACGTCCCGCACGGAACCGTGACAGAGACGGCGTTTCCCGTGTGTCCCCGGAGTTCCCGGGCGTGTCCGGGTGTTCCCGGGCTGTCAGGGCGTGCTCAGGCGTCTTCCAGCCTGAAGCCGACCTTCATCCCGACCTGGAAGTGCGCCACCTCTCCCCCCTCGATGTGGCCGCGCACCTCCGTCACTTCGAACCAGTCGAGGTGGCGCAGGGTCTGCGAGGCGCGCCGGATGCCGTTGCGGATGGCCTCGTCGACGCTCTCCCCCGAAGTGCCGACGATCTCGGTCACCCGGTACGTTCGGTCCGTCATGTCCACATCCTCCTTACTAGAAGGCCATGATCGCATGACCTGTGCTCCCAGGGGGGTGCGCCTTCGCGAGCGCCCCGTCCGAGGTCTACGGTGGGAAACATGAGGGGTTGGCGCAGGAAAGAGGCGGTTCACCAGGTGACGGACGCCCGTCCGTCGCTCACCGCCGACGTCCATCGGCGCGAGATCAGCTACCTGGTCAAGATGGGCATCCGGACGATCTGCCTGATCCTGGCGGTCGTGGTGCCGGTGCCGTGGCCCTACCGGCTGCTGTTCATCGCCGGGGCCGTCTTTTTGCCATACATAGCGGTAATCGGGGCCAATGAGAGGGGGAGGGACGCCCCACCTCCCACCTTTCACACACCCGAAGCTAACCAAAGCGAGATACCGCTGCACCGACGCGAGATCGGGTCGTGACTAAGTCTTGACGCATCCCATGGGTTGTAGGTGTACGCTTTAGGCAAGCGCTCCGGTCCCCCGTCGGAGTGCTGGTGCCGGCGTTCCGGGCCCCCGTCGGAACGCCGATGAAGCGACGCCGGGTGGTTTGCCCCCGTAACCACCCGGCGTCGCCCTTTTTCCAGGTAAAGCGTCGCATTAGATGATCTGTTCGACGCGCGCCCCCCGTATTGGATAGGGCTGCTTTCCCGAAATCGTTTACACCCCGCCCTGGCCGTATTTCACAGGAAATCTTCAGGTTCGAGCGGGGTGCTTGACAGCGGTAGTTCGTTCCAGTGTCAGCTGTCCGTCAGCGTCTCGGCCGTCGCCTCGCCCCAATTGCGGGCCAGCGTCGTCAGCCGCGCCACGGCCTCCTCCGGCGCCGTGCCGGCCCCCTCGGCCAGCCCCAGCAGGTACGCCGTCAGCGGCGCCGCCGGCCTCGCGACCCCGTGCGCCACCTCCTTGGTCAGCTCCAGGATCTGGTCCCGGTCCACCCGCGCCGGGTCGATGCCCAGCTCCTTGCAGGCCAGCGCGGTCCATTCGGCCAGTACGTTCATCCGTGCCTCCTCGAGGTCGTCCACAGTGTCGCAGTCGAACCATGCCCGGCGCGGCAACGCCACCCGGGCCCGTGTCAGCGGCGCCAGCAGCCCGCGCAGCGACCGCCCCTCATAGCGGTCCAGCGCCTCCCGCAGCTCCGCCACGTCCCACACGCCCAGCAGCCACTGCTCCCGCCCCTCCCCATCCACGGCCACCACCCCACCGCCCGGCCCAACCCCGGAACCGCCCGGGCCGCGCCGACCGACGTCGCTTGACGCCACGCGTACCCAGGAAGCGCCCCCCACCCGGGGCCCGGACGGCCCGGACACCGCCCCAGACGGGCCCGACCCCGCCCCGGGCGGACCGGAGGCACCTGGTGGGGCGTGAGGCTTCGGCCCTTCGGAGTGAGCGTCCGCCGTCCCGGGTGGCATGGACGGGCTGACCTCCGCCCCTGGCCGGCCGGGAGCGCCTGGCGCCGTGTGAGGCTCCGGCCCTTCGAAGGGCGTTCCCGCCGCCTTGGGAGGGCCGGACGGGCGGGCCTGGCTGGTGGAAGCGTCCGTCTCCGCCGGGTGTGCGGGCCGGTCTGGCGCGGTCGCGAGGTGGGGCTCAGCGGTGGGCGGCAGGGAGTGGGCTGCGGTGAGGAGGGTGGTGACGTGGCGGGCGTTCAGGAAGGGGAGGTCGCCGGCGAGGAGGATGACCCAGGGGGCCGTGACGTGGGCGAGGCCGGCGCGCAGGGCGGGGATCGGGCCCGCGCCCGGCGGGTCCTCGCGGGTGAACAGGACGCCGGGCAGGTCACGGGGCGGGCCGACGACGATGACGCGCCCGGCGGCGGGGACGGCCGCGACGACGTTCTCGACCAGCGAGCGACGGCCGACGTCGAGGCCGGGCTTGTCGAGGCCGCCGAGGCGGCGGGCCTGGCCCCCGGCGAGGATCACAGCGTCGTACCCGGGCCTCATGGCGTCGCGCCCGGGAGGGGGACGGCGTGGGCGGTGCGGCCGTGCACGCCGGTGGTCGTCGTGGCGGTGAACAGGGAGTTGAGCACGGCCTCCTCGACGGCGTCGAGCGTCGCCTCGAACAGCGGGCTCAGCGAGGCGTCCGGCACGGGGGCGGCGCCGGGGCGGACGCTGAAGGCGATGCCGTAGTCGCCGCTGCCGTGGGTGTAGGCCGCGCCGACCCGGGCCAGGGCGAAGACGGCGCGCCGTGCCACCCGGGTGAGCTGCCGCGCGTCCAGGGGCGCGTCGGTGGCGACCACCACCATGCACGACCCGGCCTCTCCGTCGTCACCGACCGCCACGGGAGCCGGTAGGCCGGGGAAGGGCGCCGGGGAGCCGGTCGAGGGCCGGTCCCCCTCCAGGGGGCCTGACGGTGACCCAGCGGGCTGCAGGTGGCGGCCCGGTGACGGTGTGTCCGCCTGGGATCGGTCCGGATGGGAGGGGCCCGCCGGGGGAAGGCGGAGGGTGCCGGCGAAGTTGGCCTGGACGAGGGCGCCCACCGTGTACGGGGGGACGAGGCGGGAGGAGGTGCCGATCCCGGCCTTGTGGCCGAGCGCCACGGTGCCGGTGCCCGCGCCGACGCAGCCTTCAGGGACGGCCCCGCCGGTCGCCGTGTCGATGGCCGCCAGCACGTGCGCCTCGGTGATGGGCCGGGCGCGGATGTCCGACAGGTGGCCGTCGTTGCACTCCCCCACGACCGGGTTGAAGGTGCGCACGCCGGCGCAGTCGGGCCGGGCGAGCATCCAGGTGACGAGCGCGTCGGCGGCGCGGAAGGCGGACAGCGTGGAGGTCAGGACGACGGGTGATTCCAGCAGGCCGAGCTCGGCGAGCTGGGTGGCGCCGATGAGCTTGCCGTGGCCGTTGCCGGTGAACACGCCGGCGGGCAGCGGGCTGACCGGGGTGGCGCCGGGGACGACGGCGGTGACGCCGGTGCGGATGCCGGGGTCGCGGACGACGGTGCGGTGGCCGACGCGGACGCCGGGCACGTCGGTGATGGCGTTGTGCGCGCCGGGCCGGCCGGCGAGCGGGAGGCCGAGATCGCGCGCTCTGGGCACCTAGCCGCCGATCGCCGACATGGGCCGGGCGGGCTGGAGGAAGGACGGGTCGTCGATGCCGTGGCCGGCGCGCTTGCGGGCGACGGCGGCGAGCCAGCGCTGGGCGAGGTCGTCGTCGGTGGCTCCGGCGCGCATGGCGGACTTGAGGTCGGACTCCTCGGTGGCGAACAGGCAGTTGCGGATCTGCCCGTCGGCGGTGAGCCGGACGCGGTCGCAGGCGCCGCAGAACGGCCGGGTGACGGAGCCGATGACGCCGACGCGGCCGGGGCCGCCGTCGACGAGGAAGCGTTCGGCGGGGGCGCTGCCGCGGTCCTCGCTCTCGTCGGGGGTGAGGGTGAACGCGGCCGACAGCAGGTCGAGGATCTCGTCGGCGGTGACCATGGTGTCGCGGCTCCAGCCGTGCTGGGCGTCGAGCGGCATCTGCTCGATGAAGCGCAGCTCGTAGCCCTGTTGCAGGCAGTAGCGCAGCAGCGGGACGGCCTCGTGCTGGTTGACGTCGCGCATGAGCACGGCGTTGACCTTGACGGGGCGCAGACCGGCGTCGTGGGCGGCGGCCATGCCGGCGATCACGTCGGTGAACCGGTCGCGGTGGGCGAGTTTCTTGAACGTGTCGCGGTCGAGGGTGTCGAGCGAGACGTTGACGCGGCCGAGGCCGGCGGCGGCGAGGGGGGCGGCCAGGCGGGCCAGGCCGATGCCGTTGGTGGTGAGCGACACCTGGGGGCGCGGGGTGAGCGCGGTGGTGCGGGCGACGATGTCGGGCAGTTCGCGGCGCAGCAGCGGCTCGCCGCCGGTGTAGCGGACCTCGCGGATGCCGAGGCGTTCGACGCCGATGGTGACGAGCCGGACGATCTCGTCGGCCGTGAGGAGCTGGGAGTTGGGCAGCCAGTCGAGACCCTCGGGCGGCATGCAGTAGGAGCAGCGCAGATTGCACTTGTCCGTGAGCGACACCCGCAGATCCGTCGCCACCCGTCCGAACGAGTCTCGCAACATGGGGCGTCACCTCCTGTCGTTCGCCAGAGGCCCAGCCTACGTCGGCGTCATGCGCTGTCTCAAAACGCATACCGCTGTACGTGCCGGGCGTCGGCGAGGTACAGCTCGGGGTGGCCGTCGGCGAGGTGGGCGGCGAAGGCGGCGTCGCCGGCGGCGGCCCGTTCGCGGATGTGGCGGGCGAGCCCGTGCAGGACGCGGACGAGGGTGCCGGGCAGCGCCCGCCGGTCGGCCTCGGGCAGGCCGTAGGCGTCGCAGAACAGCCGCAGCCGCCGGATCTGCTCGGCGACGGGCAGCGGCTCCTCGCCGTGGCCGCCGAGGGTGATGGGGACGAAGCGGTAGGCGGCGTGGGCGACGTCCCACAGGCGGGGCGCGGGGTGCGCGGTGTCGAAGTCGATGAACGCGACGGGCACGCCGTCGCGGAAGACGCAGTTGTACGGGGCGACGTCGCCGTGGCAGACGACCTCGGCGGGCTCCTTGGGCGCGAACTGCCAGCGGGCGCCGGCGGGCGGGACATAGCCGATGGTGGCGTCGTGGTAGTCGCGCAGCAGCGCGGCCACGGCGGTCAGCGTGGCGTCGCTCCAGGTGGAGGGGGGCGCCGGGTAGTGGGCGACGGCGCCGGGCACGTAGTCGAGGATCTCGCGCCCGCGCTCGTCGAGGCCGTGGGCGCGGGGCGCGCCGGTGAAGCCGCGGGCGGCCAGGTGGGTGAGCAGGCCGTGCACGGCGGGGGTCCACGGCGCGGCGGGGCGGCGGACGGTGTCGCCGGCCCGGACGACCTCGTTGACCCCGCCTCCGGCCAGCGGTTCTTCGGCGATCACGGCGGGGATCGTAACAAGCCGGCGGGTAAAATGAGTGGGTTTTCACCTGCGCCCCCGGCAGACTGGATCAAGAACGAACCGAGGAGATCCACTCATGCCGCACCAGCCCGCACCGAACCTGCTGTCCTGGGCCAGCGAGATCGACGAGGGAACGATCACGCAGGCCGCTCGCGCCGCCCGCCTGCCGTTCGTCTCCGGGCACGTCGCTCTCATGCCCGACGCGCACGTCGGCATCGGCGCGACGGTCGGCTCGGTCATCCCCACCGAGGGCGCGATCATCCCGGCCGCCGTCGGGGTCGACATCGGCTGCGGCATGGTCGCGACCGAGACCACGCTCACGGCCGCGGACCTGCCGGCCACGCTCGACGCGCTGATGCCGCTGGTGGAGCGCCGCATCCCGGCGGGCGTCGGCAAGGGCCACGAGGACCCGTCGGTCGACCGGGCGCTGAGCGAGCTCGGCCGTCCGCGCACGGAGCTGACGGGCAAGCAGGAGGCGACGGTGTCGCGCCAGTTCGGCACGCTCGGCTCGGGCAACCACTTCGTCGAGGTGTGCCTGGACGAGCGCGACCGGGTGTGGACGGTGCTGCACTCGGGTTCGCGCGGCATCGGCAACCAGCTCGCGACCAAGCACATCGCCGGGGCCAAGAACCTGATGCGCCGCCAGGCGATCGGGCTGGAGGACCCGGACCTGGCGTACCTGGTGCAGGGCTCGCCGGAGTTCGACGCCTACATCGAGGACATGCTGTGGGCGCAGCGCTACGCGATGGCCTCGCGGGCCCGGATGGACCGGGTCCTGGTCGACGCCCTGTTCCGCGTCGTGGGCACGGGGCGCAGGGTGCGGACCATCAACTGCCACCACAACTTCACCCAGCTGGAGGAGCACCACGGCAAGAGGCTGTGGATCACCAGGAAGGGCGCGATCAAGGCCGACACCGGTGACGAGGGCGTCATCCCGGGCTCGATGGGGACGCGCTCGTACATCGTGAGCGGGCGCGGCAACCCGGAGTCGTACCACTCGTGCGCGCACGGGGCGGGGCGGCGGATGTCGCGCACCAGGGCCAAGCGGGAGCTGTCGGCCTCGTCGCTGAAGGCGGCGATGCGGGGCCGCACCTGGAACGAGGACCGCGCGGCGGCGCTGGTGGACGAGCACCCGGAGGCGTACAAGCCGATCGACCAGGTGATGGAGGACCAGAAGGACCTGGTGACGGTGCGGCACACGCTGCGGCAGGTGTTCAACTACAAGGGCTGACACAATGGCGGGCGTGACGACCGTGTACGTGTTCAACGGCCCCAATCTCAACCTGCTCGGCACCCGCAGGCCGGAGGTCTACGGGACGGCCACGCTGGCCGACGTGGAGGCGCTGTGCCGCGAGGAGTGCGCGGCGGCCGGCATGGAGCTCGACTTCCGGCAGTCCAACCACGAGGGCGACCTCGTCGACTGGATCCAGGAGGCGGGCGCGGCGGTGAAGGCGGGCCGGGCGGTGGGCGCGGTGGTCAACGCGGGCGCCTACACGCACACGTCGGTGGCGCTGCACGACGCGATCGAGGGGGCGGAGCTGCCGGTGGTGGAGGTGCACATCTCCAACGTGCACCGGCGTGAGCCGTTCCGGCACCGCTCGTACCTGTCGCCGGTGGCGGCGGGGATCGTGGTGGGGTTCGGGGTGCGCGGCTACGCGCTGGCGATCAGGGGGCTGTGCCCGACCAGCTGATGCGCTCCTCCAGCAGGGCCTGCTGGGCGGGGTTGGCGGTCAGGCGCAGGGCGCGCTCGTCGGCCTCGCGGGCCTCGCCTGGCCGGCCGAGGTCGCGCAGCAGCTCGGCATGGGTGGCGTGATAGAGCGGATAGCGGTCGAGCGCGGCCCGCAGGTCCTTCAGCTCGCCGAGCGCGGCCTCGGGGCCGTCGGCGTGGCGCACGGCGACGGCGCGGTGCAGCCGGGTGACGGGTGAGGGCGCGAGGCGCAGCAGCATGTCGTAGAGGACGACGATCTGCCGCCAGTCGGTGTCGTCCCAGCGGTCGGCCTCCGCGTGGCAGGCCGCGATGGCGGCCTGGAGCTGGTACGGGCCGGGCGCGCGGTGGCGGCGGGCGGTGCGGGTCAGCAGGGCGGTGGCCGCGGCGATGGCGTCGTGGTCCCAGCGGGACCGGTCCTGGTCGCGCAGCAGCACGAGGCCGCCGGAGTCGTCGAAGCGGGCGGCGTCGCGGGCCCGGTGCAGGCGGATGAGCGCGAGCAGCCCGGCGGCCTCGGGTTCGGCGGGCATCAGCCCGGTCAGCAGCGAGGCGAGCCATTCGGCGTCGTCGACCAGGTCGCGCGAGTGGGCGCGCTCGGCGGTGCTGGACAGGTAGCCCTCGTTGAACAGCAGGTAGATGACGGCCAGCACCTCGCGCACGCGGGCGGGCAGCTCGCCGGCGGCGGGCACCCGGTACGGGATCCCGGCCTCGGCGATCTTCTTCTTGGCGCGGGTGATGCGCTGGGCGACGGTCGTCTCCGGGGCGAGGAAGGCGGCGGCGATCTGGCCGGTGGTGAGCCCGCACACCACGCGCAGGGTGAGCGCGATCTGCGCGGCCCTGGGCAGCGCCGGGTGGCAGCAGGTGAACATGAGCCGCAGCCGCCCGTCGGGCTCGGCCGGGGCGGGGTCGCGCAGCAGCTCCAGCTTGGCCCGGTAGACGGACTCGCGGCGCAGCACGTCCAGGCCGCGGCGGCGGGCCACCGTGTGGAGCCAGGCGTCGGGGCGGTCCGGGATGCCCTCGTCCGGCCAGCGTCGCAGCGCGGTCTCGACCGCGTCCTGGACCAGGTCCTCGGCGGCGGAGAAGTCGCCGAGGAGCGACACCAGCGAGGCGGCGAGCCGGCCCGCGTGCTCGCGCACCACGCGGGCCAGTTCGTCGGCGGGCGCGCCTGTCACCGTTCGACGGGCCTGATCTCGACCGTCGGGCAGGCGGGCCAGGTGCGGACCATGGCCAGGGCCTCGTCGAGGTCGGCCACGTCGATCTCGGCGAAGCCGCTGACGACCTCCTTGCCCTCCATGAACGGCCCGTCGGTGATGACGGGCTCGCCGCCGCCCTCCAGGCGGACGGTGGTGGCGGTGTGCGGCGGCGCGAGCTTGCTGCCGCCGGTGATCCGGCCGGCGTGGTCGGCGAACCACTGCTCGACCTTCCGTACGGCCTCGGCGCGCTCGTCGCCGGTCATGGCCTCCAGGTCCTTGGTGAACTGCTCGGTGTCCATGAACATCAGCACGTATTTCACGACATTCCCCTTCCCGTGGGTCTCACCTGTAAGACGAACGGGAGAGCGCCCGTCACGACACCGGCCGCCAGGCGGGCGGCTCGCCGGTGTCGGTCAGGTCCCAGGCGCCGTTCGCGCGCAGGCGGTCCTCGTAGTAGTGGACGGTGGCGGGCATGGGCACGCCGGCGGCGAAGGCGTCGCGGGCGGCCCGCCTGAGCCGTTCCGGCGGCACGCCGAGCGCGGCCTCGGCGACGGCGGCGAGGCGTTCGAGCGCGTGGTGGCCGAGGAAGCTGTCGTAGGCGAGGCTGAAGACGCTCTCGCGCGGCTGCCGGACGTCGCGGGAGATCACGTTGACGGGCGGCAGCTCGCGGGTGAGGCCGAGGTCGTGGCGGGTGCGGGGGTCGACGTAGACGCCGCAGTCGCGGTAGAGGACGGCCGTGCGCCCGCCGCCGTCGAAGGCGAACAGCGTGTTCTGGCCGTGCGGCTCCAGGACGCATCCCGTACGGGTCAGCGCCCGGCACCACAGCTCGACCATCGGGGTGACGACGCGGCGGGCCAGCCAGTCGCCGGGGTCCTCGCCGCTGCGGGCCACGAGCTGCTCCATCAGCGTCGGGTCGCCGGGCCGCCGCACGTCGTGGCCGTACAGCGCGAACAGCGGCACGGTGAACGGCAGGCCGCCGGAGCGGGGGCGGGCCTCGCGCAGCAGGAAGCCCCACGCCTCGCGCGGGTCGTCGCCGAGCACGCCGCCCGCCACCTCGGGCAGCACGGGCAGCCCGGCGGCCAGCAGCTCCTCGGCGGCCCAGAGCTGCACGGTGATGATCGGGCGGCGCAGCCGCCGGGTGAACCGCGACAGCCTGCGCGGGTAGTGCAGCTTGACGAAGTGCGGCTCGACGGGCTCGGCGCCGATCCGCTCGACGAACACGGTGCGGGCGTTGGCCGAGGGCACCACGGTCAGGTCGGGGCCGCGTTCGACCAGCGCGTCGCGGCCGGGCAGAGCGGGGTGGGCGAGCGTCTCGGGGTGGACGGGCAGCAGGAAGCCGTCGCCGCGCCGGTAGAGCTTGGTGAGCGTGGACTCGACGGCGTTCGTCAGGAACGTCCCGGTGACGCGGAAGGTCGGCACGGGGAAGCGGGGGCGGCCGAGCTGCGGGTGGTAGGGCTCGGAGATCTCCAGGTCGGCGGAGAAGCTGCTGTAGGCGCGGGTGCCCCCGCCCAGGTAGCGCTCGGCGTGCTGCCAGGTGTGGAGGGGGTCTGCCGCGTCATCGAGGATCATCGCGTCCGTCCAGGTAGTGCAGGCCGGGGTGGGGGTGCATGAGGAAGTCGTGGTGGGACAGGTTCCACGCGTAGGCGCCGGCCAGGCCGAAGGCGATCAGGTCGCCGGGGCGCAGGCCGGTGACGGGGGCGTCGCGGTGCAGCACGTCCTTGGGGGTGCACAGCTGGCCGACGAGGGTGGCGCGGCCGGTCAGGGCGGGGCCCGCGCTCTCGCGGTGGATCACGGTGAAGGGCTGGTCGTGGCCGCGGGCGACGGGGGTGCGCAGGTGGTGGGTGCCGCCGCGCAGGACGGCGTAGTCGCGGCCGTGGTTGCGCTTGACGTCGAGGACGTCGGTGACGTACCAGCCGTCGTAGGCGGTCAGCGCGCGGCCGGGCTCGATCCGCAGCCGCGCCCCGCCGAGGCGGGACAGCGCGCCGGCGTAGGCGGCCCAGCCGAACCGCTCGTCCGGGGCGGCGTAGTCGACGCCCATGCCGCCGCCCAGGTCGAGCTCGGGGGCGGTGAGGTGCGGCAGGTGCGCGCCGATCCAGCCGAGCGCCCAGCGGGCGACCTCGGCGGCGAGCCGGGCCAGGCCGGCCGCGTCCTCTCGGGCCCAGGTGAGGTGGGTGTGCAGGCCGTGCACGCGGATCCGCGGCGCGTCCGCGAGCAGCGGCAGGCAGGCGGCCAGCCCGGCGGGGTCCATGCCGAACGGGGTGGCGGCGCCCTCGCCGGGCAGGCCGGGGTTGGCGCGCAGCAGCACGTCGGCTCCGCGCGGGCCGGCCAGCTCGATCAGGCGGGCCAGCTCGCGGGGGCTCTCGACGTGCAGCCGCTCGACGCCCGCCTCCAGGGCGAGGGCCAGCTCGGCCGGGGTCTTGCCGGGGCCGCTGAAGGCGATCCGGGCGTCCGGCGCGACCTCGCGCACGTGCGCCAGCTCGCCGCCGGAGGCGACCTCGAAGCCGTCCACGTACGGGCGCAGCGTCCGCAGGATCTCGGCGGCCGGGTTGGCCTTGACGGCGTAGAAGACCTCGGCCGTGCCGCCCATCGCGGCGCGCACGTCCGCGGCGTGCGCGGCCAGGCCGGGCAGGTCGTACACGTAGGCGGGCAGGCCGCCGGCGCCCGCCAGCCGCAGCGCCGCGGCGCGCACCCGCTGCCTCACGGGCCGCCGCCCCGTTCGCGTCTCCTCATCGGCTCATTGTTCCGCATGGGCGGGTCCTTCGGGTTTCCTGAGAGTGAACGGGACGGCGGCGGGCCGGCCGGGCGGGTTCCCAGAGTTCTCCCAGAAGCTCACAGAAGGCGGTCGGCCGGACCCGCCAGGATCTCGGCCATGACGACGATCGACGTAAAAGGGCTGACCAAGCGGTACGGGCCGGACACGGTGGTGGACGACCTGTCGTTCACCGTCTCCCCCGGGCAGGTGACCGGCTTCCTCGGCCCGAACGGCGCGGGCAAGTCCACCACGATGAAGATGATCATGGGGTTGGCGGCTCCCACGAGCGGGTCCGCCACCGTCGGCGGACGCCGCTACCGGGACCTGCCCGTGCCCCTGACCGAGGTGGGCGCGCTGCTCGACGCCGGGGCGGTGCACGGCGGCCGGACGGCGTACGACCACCTGCTGGCGCTCGCGGTGAGCAACGGCCTGCCCCGGCGCCGCGCGGACGAGGTGCTCGCCAGGACCGGGCTGGAGTCCGTGGCCGGCAAGCGGGCCGGCGGGTTCTCGCTCGGGATGCGGCAGCGGCTCGGCATCGCGGCGGCGCTGCTCGGCGACCCGGCTGTGCTGATCTTCGACGAGCCGGTGAACGGACTCGACCCCGAGGGCATCCGCTGGATCCGCGGCTTCATGCGCTCCCTCGCCCGTGAGGGCCGGGCCGTGCTGGTCTCCAGCCATCTCATGAGCGAGATGGCGCTGACCGCCGACCACCTGGTGGTCATCGGCCGGGGCCGGCTCATCGCCGACACCGGGATGGGCGAGTTCGTGCGCGGCGCCGGCGAGGGCGCCGTGCTCGTCCGCGCGTCCGGGGCGGACTCCTTCGCGCGCCGGCTGACCGCCGCCGGGGCCGCCGTGCGCGGCGGGCCGGAGTCGTCCCTCGTCGTCTCCGGCATGACGAGCGCGGAGATCGGCAAGCTCGCCGCCTACCACGGCGTCGAGCTGAGCGAGCTCACCCCGCAGCGGCCCTCGCTGGAGGACGCCTTCATGGAGCTGACCAGGGACAGCGTCGAGTACCAGGGGGCCCGGGCATGAGCTCCGTGCGCTTCACCCGCCTCCTGCACGCCGAATGGATCAAGCTGCGCGGGCTGCGTTCCACCTGGTACACGCTGGCGTGCCTGTTCGTGGTCGGGCTCGGCATCACGGGCCTGTCGATGAGTACGGCCGGGGCCGACCACGCGGCCCTGACCGAGGCGGAACGGCAGGCGTGGGACCCGACGAACCTCAGCCTGACGTCGTACATCGTCGCCCAGCTGATCATCGGCGTGGTGGGCATCCTGGTCGTCACCTCCGAGTACGCGACCGGGCTGATGGCGACGACGCTGACCGCCGCGCCCAGCAGGCACCGGCTGCTGGCGGCCAAGGTGGTGGTGGCGACCGCGATCGCCGTGGTGGCGGGGCAGGCGCTGATGCTCGCCTCCTTCCTCCTCGGCCAGGCCCTCCTCGCCGGTCAGGGCGTGCCGTACGCACGGCTCGGCGACCCGGGGGTGTTCTCCGCGGTGGCGGGCGGCGGGGTCTACCTGGCGGCGATCGCGCTGCTGTCGGCCGGGCTCGGCACGATCATGCGGGCCACGGCGGGGGCGCTCGCCACACTGGTGGGGATCGTCTTCCTGGTGCCCGCCCTCGCGGGCCTGTTCCCGTCGTGGCTGCAGGGCCTCGTCGCCGTCTGGCCGACCAGGGGCGCCGCCTCGGTGCTCACGACGGTCCCCGACCCGGCCCACCCGCACCCGTGGCTGAACCTGGGCGGGATGTGCCTCGGGGTGGCCGCCGTGCTGGCCGCCGCGTTCGTGCTGTTCCGGCGCCGCGACGTGTGATGGGCGGGCACCGGGCTTCCGTATCCTGGCCGGCGTGGACGGATCAGGCCGGGCGATGACGCCCGAGGAGGACGCCGAGCGGCTGCTGGTGGTGGACGACGAGGCCACCGTCCGCGAGCTGCTCGCGGCGACGCTGCGCTTCGCCGGGTTCCGGGTGACCTCGGTGGCGACCGGGACCGAGGCGGTCGCCGCGGCCGGCGCCGAACCGCCCGACCTGGTGCTGCTCGACGTGATGCTGCCGGACATGGACGGCTTCGAGGTGGTCCGGCGGCTGCGCGAGCGGCGGCCGGTGCCCGTCCTGTTCCTCACCGCCCGCGACCGCCAGGCGGACAAGGTCACCGGGCTCTCCCTCGGCGCCGACGACTACGTGACCAAGCCGTTCGACCTGGAGGAGCTGATCGCCAGGATCCGCGCGATCCTCCGCCGCACCTCCGGCCACCACGCCGGGGTGCTGAAGGTGGGCGCGCTCACGCTCGACGTCGACGGGCACCAGGTGACGCGGGAGGGGCGGCCGGTCCGGGTCTCCCCCACCGAGTTCCGGCTGCTGCGCTACCTGATGGAGAACGCCGGGCGGGTGGTGTCCAAGGCGCAGATCCTCGACCGGGTGTGGCGCTACGACTTCGGCGGCGACGCCAGCATCGTCGACACCTACATCTCCTACCTGCGGCGCAAGGTCGACGCCGGGGAGCCCAAGCTCATCCACACCGTGCACGGCGTGGGCTACGTGATGCGCGAGCCCCGGCGGTGAGGCGGCTGTCGCTGCGGGCCAGGCTGCTGCTGTTCACCGCGGGGCTGCTGCTGGCCGGGCTGAGCCTGGCCGGCGCGGTCGTCGCCGACCAGCTGGAGCGCTACCAGCTCGGCCGGCTCGACGGCCAGCTGCGCTCGCTCACCGCGCTCGTCTCCAGCGTGCCGGCCCCCGGGCCGCCCGACCTCGCGGACGCCGCCGCCCGCCCCGGCCTCCTCGCGCAGGGACTCGACGTGTTCGGCAGCCCGTACCTGGTCTATCTGGACGCGGGCGGCGCGGTGGCGGCGAGCGTGCACTCGCCCAGGGTGGCCGCCGCGACGCTGCCGCGCCTGGAGGACCTGCGCGCGGTGCCCGCGGACGCGTCGGCCGCCGACCTGCCCGCCGCCGACGGCTCGGGCCGGTGGCGGGCCGTCGCCCGGCCGGCCACCGGGCGGGGCGGGACGGTGATCGCGGCGGCGCCGCTGGCCGAGGCCGACGCGACCATCGCCCGGGTCCGGGCCAGCAGCGTGATCAGCGGCGCGGTGCTGCTCGTCCTGCTGACGGGGGCCGGCTGGTTCGCCCTCGGCCGGGGGCTGCGGCCGCTGCGCCGGATCGAGCACACCGCGGCCGCGATCGCCGGCGGCGACCTCAGCCGGCGGGTGCCCGTGCTGGCGCCGCCCGGCACCGAGATCGGGCACCTGGCGGCGTCGCTCAACACCATGCTCGGCCAGCTCGAACGCGCCTTCGCCGACCGGGCCGCGTCCGAGGCGCGGATGCGCGCGTTCGTCTCGGACGTCAGCCACGAGCTGCGCACGCCGCTGTTCGTCATCAAGGGCTCGGCCGAGCTGCACCGGATGGGCGCGCTGGCCTCCCCCGCCGACGTCGACGAGGCGATGCGGCGCATCGACCGCGAGGCCACCCGGCTCACCGCGCTCACCGAGGACCTGCTGCTGCTCGCCCAGCTCGACGAGGGCGCCGACGAGCAGCTCGAGCTGGCCCCGATGGACCTGCGCACGCTCGCCAACGACGCCCGGCACGACCTGCGCGCCCTCGACCCGGCGCGTCCCGTCGAGGTCACCGGGCCCGACGGCGGGCCGCCCGGCCCGGCGCCGGTCCACGCCGACGAGGCGCGGCTGCGTCAGGTGGTCGCCAACCTGGTGGGCAACGCCGCCGCCCACACCCCGCCGGGCACCCCCGTGCGGATCGGCGTCGGCACGGCGGACGGCCGGGCGGTGCTCGACGTGGCGGACGAGGGGCCGGGGATGACGGCCGAGCAGGCGGGCCGCGTCTTCGACCGCTTCTACCGGACCGACCGCTCCCGCGACCGC
The DNA here is from genome assembly GCF_040639085.1 of Nonomuraea sp. NPDC023979. Classification (NCBI taxonomy): domain Bacteria; kingdom Bacillati; phylum Actinomycetota; class Actinomycetes; order Streptosporangiales; family Streptosporangiaceae; genus Nonomuraea; species Nonomuraea sp. NPDC023979. Next base: position 150,415 of record NZ_JBEZZG010000008.1, on the reverse strand, counting down.
TCGGTCGGCGCCGGCGCGGGGCTCGGGCTGGCCATCGCCCGCTCCCTCGCCCGCGCGCACGGTGGCGACGTCGAGCTGCGGACCGCCCTCGGCGAAGGCGCCCGCTTCCGCCTGACCCTCCCCCTCCTGAACCCCTGACGCCCCCGTGCAGACCGTAAGGGGCGGGCGCGCCCCCGCGTGGGGGGCGCGCCCGCGGGAAGCCGCGCGGGCCGTACGGCTCCCGGTGCCGCTCCTCCCTCGGCCCGCGCGGAGATCAGGGGTACGCGGTCACGGCGAGGCGCAGGTGTAGCCCGAGGGCGTCTGCGTGTTGCCGCTGGGGCGGTTGACCTGGAAGCCGAAGCTGGTGGCGGCGTTGGGGGCCAGGGTGCCGTTGTAGGAGACGCTCTTGGCCGTCACCGTCTGCCCGCTGGTGGTCAGGGTGGCGTTCCAGGAGCCCGCGAGGGTGTGGCCGGCGGGCAGGGTGAAGGTGACGGTCCACCCGTTGAGCGTGGCCGAGCCGGTGTTGGTGACGGTGACGGGCTGCACGACGTAGCCGTTGTTCCACTGGGTCTGGACGGTGCCCGTCGCGGTGCAGGGGCCGCCGGGGCCGCCGCCCGCGCTGGTCTCGAAGGTCACCGTCGCCGAGGGGGTGGACAGGTTGCCGGCGCCGTCGCGGGCGCGCACGTACACCTGGTACTCGGTGTCGGCCGTCAGGCCGGTGAGGGTGGTGGAGTTGGTGGCCGACTGGCCGAGCAGCGTGTCGGTGGCGCCCTGCTCGCGGTAGACGTTGTAGCCGGCCAGGCCGCTGCCGCCGGAGTCGGTGGAGGCCGCCCAGGACAGGCTCGCCGAGCTGCTCGTGACGCCGGAGGCCGCCGGGGTGCCCGGGGTGGTCGGCGGGGTGGTGTCGTTGCCGGTGCCGCCGGCGAGCGCGTCGTGCACGGCGGTGTAGGCCGGCTTGGTCTGGTAGTTCTCGTTGTAGATGAGCGCGGCGCCCTCGCCGGGGAACGTGTCGGGCACCCAGGAGTGCCTGTCGGTGATGCCCCAGATGGTGACGCCGGCGCAGGCGGTCACGGCGAGGCAGGCGTTGACGACGTTGCGGTAGTAGGTGGCCTGGGTGGCGTCCTTGGAGGCGTCGCGCGGCATCTGCATGCGCACGTCGAGCTCGGTGATGCGCACCTGGACGCCGAGGTCGGCGAAGCGCTGCAGGTTCTGCTGCAGGTCGTTGGGGAAGCCGTACTGGATGGCCAGGTGGCTCTGGAAGCCGACGCAGTCGACGGGCACGTTCTGCTGGCGCAGCGACCGGACCAGGTTGTACATGGCGGTGCTCTTGGCGTTGATGCCTTCGACGTTGTAGTCGTTGATGCACAGCCGGGCGTCGGGGTCGGCGGCGCGGGCGTAGCGGAAGGCGTCGGCGATGTAGCTCTGGCCGAGCGTGTTGTACCAGAACGAGGTGCGCAGGCTGCCGTTCTCCTCGAAGACCTCGTTGACCACGTCCCAGGAGACCAGGGCGGGGTTGTCGGCGTAGCGGCCGGCGACCGTGTCGATGTGGTTGCGCATGGCCTCGCGCATGGCGGTGGCGGGCAGGTTCTGCACCCAGGTGGGGGTCTGGCTGTGCCAGACGAGCGTGTGGCCGTGGACCTGCTGGTCGTTCTGCTGGGCGAAGTTCATGATGGCGTCGGCGCCGGAGAAGTTGAACTGGCCCTGGCTGGGCTCGGTGGCGTCCCACTTCATCGCGTTCTCGGCGGTGATCTGGTTGAACTCGCCGGCCGCGAGGGTGCGGTACTGGGTCTCGTTCGACAGCGGCCCGGTGGCGAGGGCGGCGCCGATGAACTTGCCGCGTGCGGCGGCGTGCTGGCGCAGCGGCGCCGAGGCGTCGGCGGGGACGGCCGGCGCCAGGAACACGGTGAGCAGGGCGAGGGCCGCCGCCGCCGTGAGGGTTCTGATCCGGGCTCCGGATCTGTTGAGCGTTGTCGAGAGCACGAGCACCTACCTCCGCGAAGTTCCGATCCCGAAAGTTTCATCAGCCCGGGACCCTTGCGGGGAAGGTATTGACATGCGAGAGCGTGGTCAATGCCGGGAACGGCGTCCCGTCATCGGCGCAGGTGGTGAGCAGAAATTATCGGACGCTATATGAAACTTTCACGGGCGGAGGGCGCCGCGTGCCCGCCCCGCAGGGGGAGCTGGGGGCGGGCACGGGGTCCCGGTAGGTGGGTGGCCTGCCGGGAGCATGGCGGTCAGGCGCCGGTCCTGCGCCTCGTGCCGGTCATGCGTCGTCGTCGGAGACGCGCGAGGCGTCCGTGCACGTGCTGGATCCGGAGCTGAGCACGGGGAACAGCGCGCCGCAGGTGCTGACCGGCGCCGACACCGGCTCGACGATCTCGTCGTTGAAGATGATGATGTCGCCGATGAGCGGTGGAGCCGGCTTGGCCGCCGCCGGGGACACCTGCGCGAGCAAGCCGACGATCACGCCGCCGATACCCGTTGCTGCGGCGAGGCGGAAGCCGGGTCGCCCGGCCGGTGCCGGCTCGGCCGGCTGTTCAGCATGATGCGGTCGATGAGGGCCAGCGCGACAGCCGAGACGATGAAGGTCAGATGAATCAACGTTTTCCATAGCAGTTCCCTGTCGGTGACGGCCGGGCGGGCCGCGTTGATGAATATCTGCAGCAGGTGGATGGAGGAGATGCCGATGATGGCCATGGCGAGCTTGACCTTGAGCACGTTGGCGTTCACGTGGGAGAGCCATTGGGGCTGGTCGGGATGCCCCTCGATGCGCAGGCGCGACACGAACGTCTCGTAGCCGCCCACTATCACCATGATCAGCAGGTTGGAGATCATCACCACGTCCACCAGGCCGAGGACGATGAGCATGACGGTGGTCTCCGGAGGGTGGCCGCCGAACCCGAGCTCCACGAGGTGGATCAGCTCGGCCATGAACCGCCACACGTACACGACCTGCGCGGCGATGAGGCCCAGGTAGAGGGGTGCCTGGATCCAGCGGCTGAGGAACATGACGTAGCCGAGGCGCTTGAGCGGGCTGCGCCGCTCCCGGGGGGCGCCGGCCACGTGCAGAGGCAGGGGCGGGTGCATCTAGGACGTGAGGAGGTTGACGTGCTGGATGACGGTCTCCAGGCCGATCAGCGGCTCGCCGCCGGCGTCCGCCGCCAGGGGCGGCAGGACGATCGCGGCCGCCGTGAGGACGGCGACGTACAGGGTCCGCAGGTACAACGCTGCTCCTTGGGGTTGCTGGGCGGAACGGAAACCTGCGGCCGGGACGGGGGCCGCCCCGGCCTGCCGAGAGTCAGGGCGCGGTCAGGCAGTTGACGGCGGGCACCTCGGCCGGGAGTCCCGGGGCCGAGGGGTCGACGAGGGTGGTGACCTCGCCGGCGCTGGCCGTGAGGCACTCGAGGGCCCCGACCGGGTCGACGATGGCGTGGGCGGGCGCGGTGGCGGCGAGCAGGCCGCCGGCCACGAGGGCGGCGACGCCGGTCAGGCGAAGCGTGCGGTGCATGAGACCTCCTGGGTCCGGTAGGGGAACACCCCTGAACTGCTACCCACAGTAGTTTTTCAGTAACTCTCAGTACAGGAATTGACCGCGATTCTCATGTGCGCCGCCGCGAAAAGACCCTTTGCACGCCTTTGTGGATCATGTTAACTGGAGGAGAAAAGGTGGCGATCTATCATGCTGCTCATCGACGGCGTCCGCGTACGGCAGCGCGGCGAGGTCTGGCTCGACGACATCAACCTGGAGTTACCGAGGGGGATGACCACCCTCCTGGGGCCGATGACGGCAGGCAAGACGACGCTCATGCGGGTCGTCGCCGGGCTGCATCCACCGGACGCGGGGCGGGTGCTCGTCGGCGGGCGTGACGTCACCTCGGTCTCGGTGCGCCGCAGGTCGGTCGCCTTCGTCTACCAGCGTTTCATCAACTACCCGACGCTGACGGTGTACGAGAACATCGCCTCCCCGCTGCGCCTGGACCGGGCCTTCCCCCGCGAGTCGGTGGACCGGCGGGTGCGCGAGGTGGCCGAGCTGATGGGCATCGGCGAGCTGCTGGACCGGCGGCCCGGCGAGCTGTCCGGCGGCCAGCAGCAGCGCACCGCGATCGCCAGGGCGCTGGCCCGCCCGGTGGACGTGCTGCTGCTCGACGAGCCGCTGGCCAACCTGGACTTCAAGCTGCGCGAGCAGTTGCGCGCCGACCTCAGGGGCATGTTCGCGGACTCCCCCGGCGTGGTGCTGTACGCGACGGCCGACCCGAACGAGGCGCTGTCGTTCGGCGCCCCGGCCGTGGTGCTGGGCGAGGGCCGGGTGCTGCACACCGGCGACGTGGCCGCCCTGTACGCCGGGCCGCCGTCGCTGGCGGTCGCGGCGGCGCTCAGCGACCCGCCGCTCAACGTGCTGCCGGGCGTGGCGCGCGAGGGCGGCATCGACTGCCTCGGCGCGACCTTCCCCGCCCCCGCCGGGCTGCCGCCGGGTCGTGAGGTGGCGCTGGCCGTGCGCCCGCACCAGGTGGCCGTCGAGCGCCCGGGCGGCGGCGCGGTGGGCTTCCCCGGGGAGGTCCGGCTGGCGGAGGTGACGGGCGGGTCGACGTTCCTGCACCTGCTGCTGGACGGCGGCCCGCACGTGGTGGCCCACCTGCCGGGCACGCGGGCCTACGAGCCGGGCGGCCGGGCGACCGCGTACGTGGACCCGGAGGACGTGTTCGTGTTCGAGTCGCGGCATGGCGGAGGACAATCTGCATGACTGACATCCGGCTGGAGGGCGTGGGACACAGCTACGACGGCGGCCGGACGTGGGCGCTGCGGCCGACGACGTGGACGTGGCGCGGGTCTCGGGCGTACGCGCTGCTCGGGCCGAGCGGGTGCGGCAAGACGACACTGCTGAACATCGTCTCGGGCCTGCTCTCCCCCACCACCGGCCGGATCTGGTTCGGCGACCGGGACGTGACCGGGGTGCCGACGGCGGGGCGCAACATCGCGCAGGTCTTCCAGTTCCCGGTGCTGTACGAGGAGATGTCGGTCTACGACAACCTGGCCTTCCCGCTGCGCAACCGGGGCCTGGGCCGGGCGGAGACGGACCGGCGGGTGCGGGAGGTGTCGCGGCTGCTGGGCCTGGACGAGCATCTGCGGCGCCGGTCGCGGCGGCTGGACCCGGGCCGGCAGCAGATCGTCGCGCTGGGCCGCGGGCTGGTGCGGCCGGACGTGGCGGCGGTGCTGCTGGACGAGCCGCTGACCGTGGTCGACCCGGCGGTGAAGTGGGCGCTGCGCAGCAAGCTGAAGGAGATCCACCGCGACACCGGGCACACGCTGATCTACGTCACGCACGACCAGACGGAGGCGCTGACGTTCGCCGACGAGGTGGTCGTGCTCAACGAGGGGCGCATCGTGCAGGCGGGCGAGCCGGGCGAGCTGTTCCTGTCGCCGGCGCACGAGTTCGTCGGCCACTTCATCGGCTCGCCCGGCATGAACGTGCTGCCGGGCGAGCTGGCCGGCGGCGTGGTGCGGGTCGGCGGCACGGCGCTGGGGCGGGCCTCCGGCGACCTGCCGCCGGGGCCGGTGCGGGTCGGGGTGCGGCCGGAGTTCGTCCGCCTGGGCGCCGGGCACGGCGGGCTGAACGGGCTGACGGGCCGGGTGACGGGGGTGGACCGGATGGGCGCCTACGACCTGGTGCACGCGGCGGTGGACGGGCACCCGCTCGTCGTCCGTGCGGAGGCCGGGGCGGCGGTCACGGTGGGCGAGGCGGAGCCGCTGAGCTTCGCCGAGGGGCGCGCGTTCCTGTTCAGGGACGCCGTCAGGTGCGGGGTCGTCGAGCCGCTGGACGGGAGGCCCGGAGCGTGAGCGAGAAGCGCCCGCCGGAGGTGAAGCGGCGCGACAACCGGGCCTGGTGGCTGGTGCTGCCGGTCGTGCTGTCGGTGGCGTTCACCGCGGTGATCCCGCTGATGACGGTCGTGAACTACTCGGTGCAGGACGTGTTCAGCCCGAACGACCGGATCTTCGTCGGGCTGGAGTGGTTCCGCGACGTGACCCGCGACCCGGAGGTGCGCGCGGCGTTCGGCCGCACGCTGCTGTTCTCGGCGCAGGTGCTGCTCGTCGAGATCCCGCTGGGGGTGGCGATCGCGGCGACGATGCCGCGCCACGGGCGGGTCGCGGTGCCGGCGGCGCTGGTCGTGGTGGCGCTGCCGCTGCTCATCCCGTGGAACGTGGTCGGCACCATCTGGCAGATCTTCGCCCGTCCCGACATCGGCCTGGGCGGCTGGGCGGTCAACCGGGTGCCGGGCGTGAACTTCAACTACACGCTCGACGCCACCGACGCGTGGATCACGGTGCTCGTCATGGACGTGTGGCACTGGACGCCGCTGGTGGCGCTGCTGGCGTACGCGGGGCTGCGGTCGATCCCGGACCCGTACTTCCAGGCGGCGCAGATCGACGGGGCGTCGGCGTGGGCGACGTTCCGGCACGTCCAGCTCCCGAGGCTGCGCGGGGTGCTGACGATCGCGATCCTGCTGCGGTTCATGGACAGCTTCATGATCTACACCGAGCCGTTCGTGGTGACGGGCGGCGGGCCGGGCAACGCCACGTCGTTCCTCAGCATCCTGCTGTCGAAGATCGCCGTCGGGCAGTTCGACCTGGGGCCGGCGGGCGCGTTCTCGCTGCTGTACTTCCTGGTGGTGCAGATCGCCTGCTACGTGTTCTTCACCGTGCTGACGAGGAGCGGCCGATGAGCGGGCGGGACGGGCGGCGGCTGCCGTGGGCGCGGACGGTGTTCTGGCTGTACGGGGCGACGCTGCTGCTGCCGGTGCTGTGGATGTTCGGCATGTCGATCCGCCCGAACCAGGACATCCTCGGAAGCTTCTCGCTGATTCCGCAGCGGGTGACGTTCGACAACTACGTCACGTTCTTCACGAACCCGGTGTGGTATTCGAGCTACCTGAACTCGATCGTCTACACGTCGATGAACGCGGTGATGTCGCTGGTCGTGGCGTTGCCGGCGGCGTACGCGTTCTCCCGGTTCCGCTTCGCCGGCGACCGGCACCTGTTCTTCTGGCTGCTGACGAACCGGATGGCACCCCCGGCGGTGTTCCTGCTGCCGTTCTTCCAGATCTACCAGTCGGTCGGCCTGTTCGACACGCATCTGGGCGTGGCGATCGCGCACATGCTGTTCAACGTGCCGCTGGCGGTGTGGATCCTGGAGGGGTTCATGTCGGGCATCCCCCGCGAGATCGACGAGACGGCGGCGATCGACGGCTACTCGCTCCCCCGGTTCTTCGTGCGGATCTTCCTGCCGATGATCCGGTCGGCGATCGGCGTGACGCTGTTCTTCTGCTTCATGTTCAGCTGGGTGGAGCTGCTCATCGCCAGGACGATCACCTCGGTGAACGCCAAGCCGATCGCCGCCACGATGACGCGCACGGTGAGCGCGGCGGGCGTCGACTGGGGGCTGCTGGCGGCGGCCGGGGTGCTGACGATCGTGCCGGGCGCGATCGTCATCTGGTTCGTGCGCAACTACATCGCCCGCGGGTTCAGCCTGGGGAGGGTGTGAGCGGTGCTGGAGTGGATGGTGTGGACGGCGCCCACGGCGCTGGTGTTCGCCGGGCTGGCGCTGCTGCTGGCCGGGATGGCCGTCTGGGCGCGGATCTCGCCGCCGGTGGCGCGGCGCGGCTTCCTGCGCATCGAGACCGATCGGGGTGACCGGCTGTACATCGGCCTCGTCAGCGCCGCCGTGGTGCTCGCCGGGTGGATCGCGGTCAGCGATCTGTCCATGTGGCTCGCGCTGGCGCTCGCGGTCGTGGTGGTGCTGGTCATCGGCAGATGGGGCTGACCCGAGGAGGCGCAATGGCGTTCATGGCACGAGGTCCGGCCGTACCCGTCCTGCTGCTCGCCCTGGTGGCGGCGGGATGCTCGCAGGGGCAGGGAGGCGGTGGCGGCGAGTTCCGGGAGGCGGACGCGAAGGCGGCGGCGCAGCGGTGGGTGTCCACCGAGTTCACGCCGAGCACGCTGACGCGCGACCAGCAGCTGGCCGAGATGGACTGGTTCATGAAGGCGGCCCAGCCGTACCGGGGCATGGAGATCAACGTCGTGTCCGAGACGATCACCACGCACCAGTACGAGTCGCAGCGCCTGGCCAAGGCGTTCGGCGAGATCACCGGCATCCGGGTCAAGCACGACCTGATCCAGGAGGGCGACGTGATCGAGAAGCTGCAGACGCAGATCCAGGGCGACCAGAACATCTACGACGCCTACGTCAACGACTCCGACCTGATCGGCACGCACGCGCGCGGCGACTACGTCTTCCCGCTGTCGGACTACATGGCCGGCGAGGGCAAGGCCGTCACCTCGCCGACGCTCGACCTCGGCGACTTCATCGGCATCAGCTTCACGACCGGGCCGGACAAGAAGCTCTACCAGCTTCCCGACCAGCAGTTCGCCAACCTCTACTGGTTCCGCTACGACTGGTTCACCGACCCGGCGATCAAGAAGCAGTTCCGCGACGCCTACGGCTACGAGCTGGGCGTCCCGGTCAACTGGGCGGCCTACGAGGACATCGCGGAGTTCTTCACCTCGAAGGTCAACGGCGACGGCACGATCGACGGCGTCAAGGTGTACGGCCACATGGACTACGGGCGCAAGGACCCGTCGCTCGGCTGGCGGTTCACCGACTCGTGGCTGTCGATGGCGGGCAACGGCGACCCGGGCCTGCCGAACGGGCTGCCGGTCGACGACTGGGGCATCCGGGTGGAGAACTGCCGCCCGGTGGGCTCGTCGGTCACCCGGGGCGGCGACACCAACGGCCCGGCGGCCGTCTACGCGCTGACCAAGTACGTCGACTGGCTGAAGCGGTTCGCGCCGAGATCGGCGGCCGGGATGAACTTCAGCGAGGCCGGCCCGGTGCCCGCGCAGGGCAACGTCGCCCAGCAGATCTTCTGGTACACCTCGTTCACCGCCGACATGACCAAGCAGGGGCTGCCGGTCGTCAACGCCGACGGCACGCCGAAGTGGCGCATCGCGCCGAGCCCGCACGGCGCGTACTGGAAGGAGGGCAACAAGCTCGGCTACCAGGACGCGGGCTCGTGGACGCTGCTGCGCAACACCCCGGCGGAGCGCCGCGCGGCGGCCTGGCTGTACGCGCAGTTCGTCACGTCCAAGACGGTGTCGCTGAAGAAGTCCATCGTCGGGCTGACCTTCATCCGCGACTCCGACCTGCGCAGCGACCACTTCGAGCGGAACGCGGACAAGTACGGCGGCCTGATCGAGTTCTACCGGGGCCCGGCGCGTGAGCAGTGGACGCCGACCGGGACGAACGTGCCGGACTACCCGAGGCTGGCGCAGCTGTGGTGGCAGAACGTGGCCACCGCCGTCACCGGGGAGACGACGCCGCAGCAGTCGATGGACAACCTGGCCAGGCAGCAGGACGACATCCTGTCGCGGCTGGAGCGGCGCGGCTACGGCGGCGCGTGCGCGCCCAAGCTGAACCCCGAGCGTGACGCGCAGCACTGGCTGGACCAGCCGGGCGCGCCCGCGCCGAAGCTCGCCGACGAGCGCGGCAAGCCCGAGACGCTCGACTACGACCAGCTCGTCGCCCAGTGGAAGAAGATCGACTGACGGCGGCCCCGGTTTCCGGCCGGAGACCTCAGGGCAGGACTCCGGCCAGGGGATTTCGGGGGAAACACGGATGAACGGCTGGCCGCTGCTGCGGCAACTCATGGGCGGGGACCCCACCGGGCGGGGGCGGGCGGTCAGGTCCGCGCGCACCGACCGGCTGGAGGCGCGGACGGCGACGGCGGACCGGGTGGTCAAGTCCGTCTGCCCCTACTGCGCCGTCGGGTGCGCGCAGAACGTCTACGTCCGCGACGGGAAGGTCGTGCAGATCGAGGGCGACCCGGACTCGCCGGTCAGCCGCGGCCGCCTGTGCCCGAAGGGCGCGGCCAGCCTGCAGCTCACCACCGGCTCCGGCCGCCTGGACAAGGTGCTCCACCGGCCGCCGCACGCCGCCGACTGGCAGGAGCTCGACCTGGACACGGCGATGGACATGGTCGCCGACCGGATCATCGCCACCCGCCGCGCGACGTGGGAGTGGGAGCGCGACGGCGCGCGCACCGCCCGCACGATGGGCATCGCCTCGCTCGGCGGCGCCACGCTGGACAACGAGGAGAACTACCTCATCAAGAAGCTGCTCACGGCGCTGGGCGTGGTGCAGATCGAGAACCAGGCGCGGGTGTGCCACAGCTCGACCGTCGTCGGCCTCGGCACCTCGTTCGGGCGCGGCGGGGCGACCACGTTCATGCAGGACCTGCAGCACGCCGACTGCATCGTCATCGAGGGCTCGAACTTCGCCGAGGCGCACCCGGTGGGCTTCCAGTGGGTGATGGAGGCCAAGGCGCGCGGCGCGACGGTGATCCACGTCGATCCGCGGTTCACCCGCACGAGCGCGCTGGCCGACTTGCACGTGCCGCTGCGGGCGGGCAGCGACGTGGCGTTCCTGGGCGGGCTGATCAACCACGTGCTGACCGAGGAGCGTTACTTCCGCGAGTACGTGGTCGCGTACACCAACGCCGCCACCCTGGTCGGCGAGGACTACCGCGACACCGAGGACCTCGACGGGCTGTTCTCCGGCTTCGACCCGCAGGAGCGCTGCTACGACCACCGGAGCTGGCAGTACGAGGGGATGCCGGTGATCTCGGCGGCGGGCGAGCGCGAGCAGCCGCAGGCGGGGCAGAGCGAGATGCACGGGGCGGGCGGCTCCAGCATGCGCGGTACGCCGACGCGGGACGAGACGTTGCGGCACCCGCGCTGCGTGATGCAGATCCTGCGCCGCCACTTCGCCCGTTACACGCCGGAGATGGTGGAACGGGTGTGCGGGGTGCCGCCCGAGCTGTTCGCGCGGGTCTGCCGCCACCTGACGGAGAACTCCGGGCCGGACCGGACGTCGGCGTTCGTGTACGCGGTCGGGTGGACGCAGCACAGCGACGGCTCGCAGTTCATCCGGGCGGCGAGCATCCTGCAACTGCTGCTGGGCAACATCGGCCGGCCGGGCGGCGGCATCCAGGCGCTGCGCGGGCACGCCAGTATCCAGGGCTCCAGCGACATCCCGACGCTGTTCAACCTGCTGCCCGGCTACATCCCGATGCCGCACGCGCACCGCCACCAGCGGCTGGAGGACTTCCTGCGCGCCGACGCGCCGGTCAAGGGCTACTGGGCGCACATGCCCGCCTACCTGGTGAGCCTGCTCAAGGCGTGGTGGGGGCCGTCGGCGCGGCCCGACAACGACTTCCGCTTCGGCTACCTGCCCCGGCTGACCGGCAGCCACAGCCACTACGACACGGTGATGGCGCAGCTCGACGGCACCTGCAAGGGCTACCTGCTGCTGGGCGAGAACCCGGCGGTCGGCTCGGCCAACGCCCGCATGCAGCGCCTGGGCATGGCCGAGCTCGACTGGCTGGTGGTGCGCGACTTCAACCTGATCGAGAGCGCCACCTGGTGGAAGGACGGGCCGGAGATCGAGACCGGCGAGCTGTCCACCGCCGAGATCGGCACCGAGGTGTTCTTCTTCCCGGCCGCCGCGCACACCGAGAAGGACGGCAGCTTCACCAACACCAACCGGCTGCTGCAGTGGCACCACAAGGCCGTCGAGCCGGCCGGCGACCGGCGCAGCGACCTGTGGTTCATGTACCACCTGGGGCGGATCATCCGGGAGAAGCTGGCCGGGTCCGCCGACCCGATGGACGCGCCCGTGCTCGACCTGACCTGGGACTACCCGGTGAGCGGGCCGACGGCCGAGCCGGACGCGGAGGCGGTGCTGGCTGAGATCAACGGCACCGACGCCGAGGGCCGGCCGCTGTCCGGCTACGACCAGCTCAGGAGCGACGGCTCGACGGCGTGCGGGTGCTGGATCTACTGCGGCGTCCGCGCCGGCGGCGTCAACCAGGCGGCCCGCCGCAAGCCCGGCGCCGAGCAGGACTGGATCGCCGCCGAGTGGGCGTGGGCGTGGCCGGCCAACCGGCGGCTGCTGTACAACCGGGCCTCGGCGCGGCCCGACGGCAGCCCGTGGAGCGAGCGCAAGAAGCTCGTGTGGTGGGACGGGTCGGCCTGGTCGGGCTACGACGTGCCCGACTTCGAGCGGGGCAAGGCGCCGGACTACCGGCCGCCCGAGGACGCGGCCGGGATCGAGGCGCTGTCGGGCGTCGACCCGTTCATCATGCAGGGTGACGGCAAGGGCTGGCTGTTCGCGCCCGCCGGGGTGCTCGACGGGCCGCTGCCCACGCACTACGAGCCGCAGGACTCGCCGGTGGCCAACGCCCTGTACGGGCGGCAGCGCAGCCCGGCGCGCAAGCTGTACCCGCACGTGCACAACCGCTACCACCCCAGCGGCGGCGAGGCGGGCGCGTCCGTCTACCCGTACGTGGTCACCACCTACCGGCTCACCGAGCACTTCACCGCGGGCGGGATGAGCCGCAGCACGCCCTACCTGGCCGAGCTGCAGCCGGAGATGTTCTGCGAGGTGTCGCCCGAGCTGGCCGCCGAGCGCGGACTCACGCACGGCGGCTGGGCGACGATCGTCACCGCGCGCAACGCCATCGAGGCCCGGGTGCTGGTCACCCAGCGGATGACGCCGCTGCACGCCGACGGGCAGGTGATCCACCAGATCGGGCTGCCGTTCCACTTCGGGCCCAACGGGCGGGCGCGCGGCGACGCCGCCAACGAGCTGTCGGCCATCTCGCTCGACCCGAGCTCGCACATCCAGGAGGTCAAGGCGCTGTCGGCGGACATCCGGCCCGGCCGGCGCCCGCGCGGCCCGGCGCTGCCCGAGCTCGTCCAGCACTACCGGCTGCGCGCCGGGATCACCGAGCGCACCGGAACGGAGGCGTGACATGGGCCGCGTCGGCTTCTTCACCGACACCAGCGTGTGCATCGGCTGCAAGGCGTGCGAAGTGGCGTGCAAGGAGTGGAACGCCGTCCCGGACGACGTCCTCGGCTTCACCGGCATGTCGTACGACAACACCAAGGGGCTGGGCGCGAGCACGTGGCGGCACGTGGCGTTCGTCGAGCAGCCGCACCCCGACTTCCGCTGGCTGATGGCCTCCGACGTGTGCAAGCACTGCACCGAGGCGGCCTGCCTGGACGTGTGCCCGACCGGGTCGCTGTTCCGCACCGAGTTCGGCACCGTCGTGGTGCAGGAGGACGTGTGCAACGGGTGCGGCTACTGCGTCCCGGCGTGCCCGTACGGGGTGATCGGCAAGCGGGAGGGCGACGGGCTGGCTCACAAGTGCACGATGTGCTACGACCGGCTGGGGGCCGGGATGGAGCCGGCGTGCGCGAAGACGTGCCCGACGGACTCGATCCAGTTCGGCGACCTCGACGAGCTGCGCGAGCGGGCGTCGCGGCGGCTGGAGCGGCTGCACGAGGCCGGGGTGGGCTCGGCCCGGCTGTACGGCCACTCCCCCGCCGACGGGGTGGGCGGCACCGCGGCGTTCTTCCTGCTGCTGGACGAGCCGGAGGTGTACGGGCTGCCGCCGGACCCGGTGGTGACGACGCGGGACCTGCCGTCGATGTGGCGGCACGCCGCCGTGGCCGCGGCCGGGCTGCTGGCGGGGCTGGTGGCGCTGTCGTGGAGGGGGCGGTCATGACCGGGCTGACGGACGTGCGGCTGGACGGGGACCCGGCGCTGCCGCCGGGCCGCGACGCCGTGCCGGAGTCGCTGGGCCGGCCCCGGGAGCGGCGCATGGTGCCCCGGGCGGACTTCGGCTCCTACTACGGGCTGCCGGTGCTCAACGAGCCCACCTGGCAGGCGCACGACATCGGCGGTTACCTGTTCCTCGGCGGGCTGGCGGGGGCCTCGTCCACGCTGGCCGCCGCCGCGCACCTGACCGGCCGCCCCCGCCTGGCGCGGGCCTGCAAGACGGCGGCGCTGTGCGGGGTGACGGGCTCCCTGTACGCGCTCATCCACGACCTGGGGCGGCCGGGGCGCTTCCTCAACATGCTGCGCGTGTTCAAGGTGACCTCCCCGATGAGCGTCGGCACCTGGATCCTGACCGCGTACGGCCCGCAGGCGGGGCTGGCCGCGGCGACGGCGCTGGTGCCCGGGCCCTGGCCGGGGGTCGCGAGATGGGCCACGGTGGGGGCCGGGCTGCTGGGACCGGCGCTGGCGACCTACACGGCGGTGCTGATCTCCGACACCGCGGTGCCCGCGTGGCACGGCGGCTACCGGGAGATGCCGTTCCTGTTCGCCGGGTCGGCGGCGGCGTCGGCGGCGGGGATCGGCCTGCTGGCCGCGCCGCTCGCCGAGGCGGCCCCGGCGCGGCGGGCGGCCGTGGCGGGCGTCGCCGTCGAGCTGGCCGCCGCCGCGGGGATGAAGCACCGGCTCGGCACGGTCGCCGAGCCGCTGCGGCGGGGTCGGGCCGGGCGGCTGCTGCGCCTCGGGCAGGCGCTGTCGGTCACCGGGGCGCTGGTCGGCCTGACCGCCGGCCGCCGCAGCCGCCGGGCCGCCGTCGTGGCCGGGGCCGCGCTGCTGGCCGGTTCGGTGTGCACCCGGTTCGGCGTGTTCGAGGCGGGGACGGCCTCGGCCCGCGACCCCCGCTACACCGTCGAGCCGCAACGCGCCCGGCTCACCGAGGAGGAGGACGACACCCAGTGAAGAAATACGTCCCGTTCGCGATGATCGTACTGATCACCTGCGCCGCCTCGTGGCTCGCGGCGCGCGCCCCGGAGGTCAGGCGGGAGCCTTCTCGCCCTCGGCGGGCTGGAGGTCGACGCTGTCGCGCAGCGTGATCCTCGGCAGGAACAGCGTGGCCACGACGCCGACGGCGGCGATGCCGGCCGAGATGAGGAAGATGTGCCCGGTCGCGTCGCCGTAGGCGGTGCGGATGACGGTCGCGAACGGCTCGCGCAGCGCCTCCAGGTTGAGCGAGCCGGCCGACTCGGCGGCGGCCCGGCCGGTGACGCCCGCCCTGGCCAGGCCCCGGGTGATGTCGGTGGCGACCTGCTGGGCCAGGACCGCGCCGAGCACCGAGACGCCGATGGTGCCGCCGAGCGAGCGGAAGAACGTGATCGCGCCGCTGGCCGCGCCCAGCTCGCGCAGCGGGACGGTGTTCTGGATGGCCAGGACGAGGTTCTGCATCGACATGCCGACGCCCGCGCCGACCAGCACCATCGCACCGCCGATCAGCCAGAGCGAGGTGTCGTGGTCCATCGTGGACAGCACGAGGAACCCGGCGGTCAGCACGATCGACCCGCTGACGATGTACGGCTTGACGCGCCCGGTCTTCGACACCAGGTTGCCGCTCACGGCGGAGGAGACCAGCACGCCGAGCATCATCGGGATGGTGAGCAACCCCGACTCGGTGGGCGTGTAGCCGCGGCCGATCTGGAAGTACTGGCCAAGGAAGACCGCCCCGCCGAACATCGCCATGCCGACCGCGAGGCTGGCCAGGATCGCCAGGGCGGGGGTGCGGCGGCGCACCACGTGCAGCGGCACGACGGGCTGGCTCACCCGTGACTCCACCCAGGTGGCGAGGGCCAGGACGGCGAGGCCGCCGCCGGCCATGACCGCGGTCTGCCAGGAGAGCCAGTCGAAGGAGTTGCCGACGAAGGTGATCCAGATGAGCAGGACGCTGACGCCGGCGGCGATGAGCGTCGCGCCCACGTAGTCGATCTTGACGTTCCGCGCGCGGACCGAGCTGACGTGCAGGGTCTTGTGCAGCAGGGCGAGCGCGGCGATGGTGAACGGCACCGCGACGAAGAAGCACCAGCGCCAGCCGAGCCACGAGGTGTCGGCGATGAGGCCGCCGAGCAGCGGGCCGGCGACGGTGGCCACGGCCATGACGCCGCCCAGGTAGCCGTTGTAGCGGCCGCGCTCCTTGGGGCTGATCATGGCCCCGATCACCACCTGGACCAGCACCTGCAGGGCGCCCATGCCGAGGCCCTGCACCGCGCGGAAGGCGATGAGCTGCCCGGTGTTCTGGGCGAACCCGCAGGCCAGCGAGCTCACCATGAAGATCACGATGGAGATCTGGATCAGCAGCTTCTTGTCGAACAGGTCGGCCAGCTTGCCCCAGATCGGCGTGGACGCCGTGGCGGCCAGCAGGGAGGCGGTGACCACCCAGGTGTACTGCGACTGGCTGCCGTTCAGCGCGCCGATGATCTGCGGCAGCGCGACGGACACGATCGTGCCGCTGATCATCGCGACGAACAGGACCAGCAGGAGCCCGCTGAGGGCTTCGAGAATCTGCCGGTGGGTCATCTGCCCGGGTGGTGCGTCCATGGTGGCGCTCACGCGCTTTCCCCCAAATCCTCATCAAAACGTGCAGAGGACACCCTACATTCGCATTGGGCAAGTTTGCGCACTGGGCAGTTATTCCCAGCCGGTAAGATGTCCGCATCATGGACAGCACGCTGGGCCTGCGGGAGCGCAAGAAGGCGGAGACGCGGCAGGCCGTGCACGAGGCGGCGCTGCGGCTCACGATCGAGCACGGCTTCGACGCCGTCACCGTCGAGGCCATCGCCGACGCGGCCAACATCTCCCGCCGCACGTTCTCCAACTACTTCGCCGGCAAGGAGGACGCCATCCTCTACGGCGACGAGCGGCGCATCCGGGCGCTGGTCGAGCGGGTGCGCGCCGAGCCCGCCGACCGGCCCGCCTGGCTCGCGCTGCGCGGCGCCGTCCAGCGGCTCTACGAGGAGATCGGCGTCCCGGAGCGCGAGCAGGCGGTGCGCACCCGGCTGGCCATGAAGCACCCGTCGCTGCTGGCCCGGCAGCTCGCCAACCACGCGGCCTTCGACCGGGAGCTGGCCCAGGCCCTCGCGCTGCGCCGCGGCGGCGGCGTGAGCCCCCGGGTGATGGCCGCCGCCTTCCTCGCCGCGCTCCGGCTCGCCACGCACACGTGGATCGAGGAGGAGCAGGCCCGCCCGCTGCACGAGGTCATCGACGAGACGCTGGAGCAGATGGCGCGCCCCTTCACCTGACCCGCCCCTTCAACCGACCCGCCCCTGCACCAGGCTCGTCCCGTCGTCCGGGCGGGTCAGCTCTCGTCGGGCACCGTGACGCCGAGCAGCGGCCGCACCTCGACGCCGCCGCGCACGACGGGCACCAGCTCGGCGATCGACAGCGCGTGGTCGTGGTCGCGCGCCTCGACGACCAGGACCCCGGCCAGCGCCTCCTCCGCCTCGGCGAACGGCCCGTCGGTCACCCGGCCGCCGCGCATCGCCGTGGCGGTCTCGGGCTGCTCCAGGGTCAGCCCGGCGACGAGCCGGCCGCCGAGCCCGGTGACCTGCCCGGGCAGGGCCCGGTGCGCCTCCTGGACGTCGTGCGGCAGGTCGGCGGGGGCGACGGCCTCGTACACGAGCACCGCGTAGCGGGCCATCACCCCACCTCCCCGCGGATCTCGAAATGCCGTGTCATGGTGTGTCTTCTCCCCCGTACGGCGAACAGGGTGCGCCGGAACGGGCAGCGTCACGGCAAAGCTTCGTTGGGCACCGTCTCTGTTTGGGCAGCGCTTCTCCAGGTAGACGCAGCGTATGAACAGCGACATCGAGGCCGTGGTCGTCGGCGACGTGATGCTCGACTCCTGGCTGCGCGGCCCGGTGCGGCGGATCGCCCAGGAGGCGCCGGTGCCGGTGGTCAGCGTGGAGGCCACCGACGAGGCGCCGGGCGGCGCCGGCAACGCGGCGGCGAACCTGGTGGCGCTCGGAGCACGGGTGCGCCTGGTGGGCGCGGTCGGGGACGACGCCTGCTCGGGCACGCTCGCCCGGGCGCTCGAACTGCTGGGCGTGGACGCCCGGCTGGTGACCGTGCCGGGCCGCCGTACCCCGCACAAGCAGCGGCTGATGGTCGGCGAGCAGCTCATCGCCCGCTACGACGAGGAGGACCGCGAGCCGCTCGGCGGCGAGGCCGAGGAGCGCGTGCTGGCCGAGCTGGAGCGGGCGCTGCGCGGCGCCGACGTGGTGGTGGCCTGCGACTACGGCGGCGGCGTCTGCACGCCGGCGGTGCGGCGGGCCCTGACCGGGCTGCCGGTGCTGGTCGTGGACGCGCACGTGATCACGCCGTGGCGGGAGTGCGGCGCGACCGCGATGCTGCCCAACTACGGCGAGGTGCTGCAACTGCTCGGCGAGGACGGCGACACCGCCGACCGGGTGCGCTTCCTCACCGACCGGTCCGAGAGGCTGCTGGCGGCGTCGGGGGCGCGGATGGTGGTGACGACGCTCGACGGCGAGGGCACGCTGCTGCACCGGCCGGGGCGGCCGCCGTACCGGACGTACGCCGATCCCGCGCCGGACCACATGACGACGGGGGCGGGCGACACGTTCACCGCGGCGTTCGCGCTGTGGCTGGCGGGCGGCGCGGAGCCGGAGCAGGCGGCGCGGGCCGCGCAGGCGGCGGCCGGGGTGGTGGTGCGCAGGCCGGGCACCGCCACCTGCACCCGCCACGAGCTGCTGAAGGCGCTGCGCGGCGAGGACGAGCTGCTGCGCCCGGCCGACCGGCAGGCCGAGCGGCTCGCCGAGCGGCTGGACGAGCACCGGCGGCGCGGGGATCGGATCGTGTTCACCAACGGCTGCTTCGACGTGCTGCACCGCGGCCACGTCACCTACCTGGAACGGGCCGCGCAGCTCGGCGACGTGCTCGTGGTGGCCGTCAACAGCGACGCCAGCACGGCGCGGCTGAAGGGCCCGGGCCGGCCGATCAACTCGTGCGAGGACCGCATGTCGGTGCTGGCCGCGCTCGGCTACGTCGACTACGTGACCTCCTTCGAGGAGGACACGCCCGAGCGGCTGCTGCGGATGATCCGGCCCGACCTGTACGTCAAGGGCGGCGACTACACGGCCGCCATGCTGCCGGAGGCGCCACTGGTGCGGGCGATGGGCGGCGAGGTCATGGTGCTGGACTACGTCTCCGACCGGTCCACGACCGCGATCATCGAACGGGTGCGCTCGCTGCCGGAGCAGCCATGACCCCATTCGCGCGCCACCACGTCATGGAGCCGCTGTGAGGATCGCGGTGCTGCGGGCGAACGCGGTCGGGGACTTCCTGCTGGCGCTGCCCGCGCTGGAGGCGCTGAGCAGCCGCTACCCGGGGGCGGAGATCACGCTGCTCGGGCTGGACTGGCACGCGGCGTTTCTGCGCGGCAGGCCGGGGCCGGTGGCCAAGGTGGTGGCGCTGCCGCCGGTGACCGGCGTGTCGACGATGGAGGCCGGGCACCGGGCGCCGCCCGAGCTGTTCGCCCGGCTGCGGGAGCGGCGGTTCGACCTGGCGGTGCAGATCCACGGCGGCGGGCGGCACTCCAACCCGTTCGTGCGGGAGCTGGGCGCGGGCCTGACGGTGGGGCTGCGCGCGCCGGACGCCGAGCCGCTGGACCGGTGGGTGCACTACGGCGGCCACCAGCACGAGACGCTGCGCTTCCTGGAGGTGGCGGCGCTGGTCGGCGCCACCGCCGACCGGCTCGAACCGAGAGTGGAGGTCACCGCGGCCGACGCCGCCGAGGTGGCGGCCGTGCTCGGCGAGCCGCCGCCCGGCCTGGTCGCGATCCATCCCGGCGCGAACGACCCGCGCCGCCGCTGGCCGGTCGAGAGCTTCGCGGCCGTCGCCGACGCGCTCGGCCGGCCGGTCGTGGTCACCGGCAGCCGGGCCGAGCGGGACCTGGTCGCAGGGGTGGTGTCGGCGATGCGGCGGCCCGCCCTGCCGCTCGCGGGCGTGCTCGGCCTGGGCGGGCTGGCCGCCCTCTACCGGGCGTGCGACCTGGTGGTGGCCAACGACACCGGGCCGCGGCACCTGGCGGCGGCCGTGGGCACGGCGACCGTCAGCGTCTACTGGTGCGGCAACCTGATCAACGCGGGGCCGATCAGCCGGGACCGGCACCGGCCGCTGGTGTCGTGGACGCCGGCCTGCCCGGTGTGCGGGACCGACGGGCTCGACCCGGCCGTGCCGCGCTGCCCGCACGACCCGTCGTGGGTGGCCGGCATCCCGGTGGAGTCGGTGCTGGAGCAGGCCCACGACCTCCTGCGATCCGATCACCGGCCCTGATGATCGTGCTCCCGGCAGGGAAGGCGGAAGGCCCGCACCCTCGGGGGGTGCGGGCCTTCCGGTGAAGCCGTGTGAAGGGGTCAGGCCGGAACGATGTTCTCGGCCTGGGGGCCCTTCTGGCCCGCGGTGATGTCGAAGCTGACCTTCTGGCCTTCGCGCAGCTCGCGGTAGCCGTTGCCCGCGATGTTGGAGTAGTGGGCGAAGACGTCAGCGCCTCCACCGTCCTGCTCGATGAAGCCGAAGCCCTTTTCAGCGTTGAACCACTTCACGGTGCCAGTCGCCATGTCAATCTCCTTCGATTGGCGAAGAGTGCGGGGAAGCGCGGTTCGCGGATCCCGTGTCGCCGTAGTGACACCTGAGGAAGATGACCGCCGAAAACACAAATGCGCCCGAGGGTCACATCCCGCCAGGCGCACACGAAATCCATGGGTACCAGAACTGCAACGCCTAATACGCTAGCACGCTCCGCGCTCCCTGACGACGATCTCGCAAAGATCGACATCTGTCGTGGCGCCGCGTCATGACCAGAGTGCGGCGGGATCGTCAAGAATGCCCCGGACCGTCGCCAGCGCCGCCCCCAGCAGCGGGCCGCGACGGCCCAGCTCGGACACCGTCAGCGCCTCCGGGTCCCACGGCCGCACGGTCACCCGCGCCGCCAGCTCGCGCCGCATCGCCGGCAGCAGCCACTCCCCCAGCTCCGCGTACGCGCCGCCGAGGACCACGGCCGCCGGGTCGAGCAGGTTCACCGCCCCGGCCAGCGCCGTCCCCAGCGCCGTCCCCGCCCCGTCGAGCGCCCGGACCACCGGCGTCTCCCCCGCCCGCGCCAGCCCGGCCAGCGCCGCCACCACGTCCGCACCCTCCAGGGCCGCACCCGCCACGTCCGCACCCGCCTGGGCCGCGCCGATCGCCGCCGGGAGCGGGAGGCCCGCGGCGCGCAGCACCGCCGCCTTGCCCGCGTACTGCTCCAGGCAGCCCCGGGCGCCGCACGAGCAGGGGAACCCGTCCGGATGCACCGGCATGTGCCCGAGCTCGCCCGCCAGCCCCCGGGCGCCGCTGAACAGCCGCCCGCCGACCACGAGCGCCGCGCCGATGCCGCTCTCCGCCGACACGTGCACGAAGTCGTCCGCCACCGGATGCGCCCACAGCTCGGCCAGCGCGCCCAGGTTGGCCTCGTTCTCCACGCGCAGCGGCAGCTCCCCCGGCCACAGCCCGGCGACGGGAACGTCGTGCCAGCCCAGGTTCGGCGCCCGGGCCACGGTGCCGGGCACGTCCCCCACCAGGCCGGGCACCGCCACCACCGCCGCGACCGGCCGCAGCCCCAGCTCGGCGGCCCGCCGGGTGGCGTCGTCGGCCAGCTCCGACAGCGCCGCCATCACCCCGGCCGGGTCCAGCGCCGCGTTGGGGCTCTCGGCCCGCGACCACACCCGCACCTCACCGCGCAGGTCGGTGACGCAGGCGCCCAGATGCTCGACGCCCACCTCCAGCCCCAGCCCCGCCGGGCCTTCCTCGCTCACCGCCAGCGCCGTCCCCGGCCGCCCCACCCGGCCGCTCGCCGCCGGCCCCAGCTCGGTCAGCAGCCCCCCGGCGAGCAGCTCGTCCACCAGGCTGGAGACCGCGGTCCTCGTCAGCCCGGTCCGCCCCGCCACCGCCGCCCGCGACACCGGCCCGTGCGCGGCGACGGTCCCCATGACGAGCGCCAGGTTGTGCTGCCGCATCCCCTGCTGCGACGCCGGCCGCCCCCCGTCCTGCCGACGCGCCTGCTCCCAACGCCTCACACCCATACCCCCGCACCAGCAACCCGCCCGCCACTACCCCGAAGAGCCCCGCCCTCCGCAGGGACGACTCCCCGCACGCGGCCCCCGCCCCCACAAGCAGCCCCCCAGCCGCAAGCGGCAGCACCCCTGGCCAACCGGGCACGCGTACGGGCACCGCCGCCGCTCCCACAGACGGGCCCGCCCCCCGCAGGAGCAACGTCCCGTACGGCGTCGGCGGCAGCAGCGCCGCGCCCGCTCCCCTGGGCGGAACTCTTGCCCTCCTCGCGGGCGCACCCGCTCTCCGGAGGGGTGGTGGCGCGCGCAAGGGGCGCGCAGTCGGGGCCGGGTCCCTGGTGGGGGGTCTCGGCTTCGAGGGAGGTCGCCGGGGGAGGGGCGGTGCTTCCGGTGGGTGGGGGCATGGGGATCTTCCGGGGGTCAGGGGGTGGTCAGGAGACGGTCGGCACGGGGCAGCGTACCGGCGATCCTGTCCATCGCCTCGGCGTCCCTGGGCAGCGGGTCGAGGAGGGTGCCGCGGGCGGTCCCCCAGCGGCGGGCGACCTCGTCGGGGGCCTCGCCCGTGAGGAGAGCGGCCGCCTGGGCGGCGGCGCCGAGGGCGACGAGCTCGCCGGCGGCGGGGATGAGGACGGGCCGGCCCGAGAGGCGGCGGATGGTGTCGCGCCAGGCGGCGCCGCGCGCGCCGCCGCCGATGAGGACGAGCGGCACGTCCGGGTCGGGCTGTTCGCCGCCGGCGCGCAGGACGTCGTCGAGGGCGGCGAGGAGCGAGTGCGCGGCTCCGTCGTAGGCCGCCTGGAGCACCTGGCCGGCGGTGGTGTCGTGGCGCAGCCCGTACAGGAGGCCGGCGGCGTGCGGCAGGTTCGGGGTGCGTTCGCCATCGAGGTAGGGCAGGACGACGGCGGTGCCGCCGGGCTCGACGGCGTCGCGGTCGCGGCCGAGCAGGGAGGCGATCTTGTCGACGGCCTGGGTGCAGTTGAGCGTGCAGGCGAGCGGGAGCCAGTTGCCGAGGGCGTCGGCGAACCCGGCGACGACGCCGGTGGGGTCGGCGGGCCGGCGCCGGGTGACGGCGTAGACGGTGCCGGAGGTGCCGAGGCTGAGCACGGGGGTGCCGGGGAGCAGTCCGAGGCCGAGCGCGGCGGCCATGTTGTCGCCGGTGCCGGCGGCGACGGGGGTGCCATCGGCGAGCGGCCCGCCGGGGAGCGCCGTGCCGGCGAGGCCGTCGGTGACGCGGGGCAGTCGGGCGGGGTCGAGCCCGGCGGCGTCCAGCAGGCCGGTGTCGTAGCCGGTGGGGGTCCACCAGCCGGTGCCGGAGGCGTCGCCGCGGTCGGTGACGGCCTGGCCGGTGAGGCGTTCGGTGAGGTAGTCGTGGGGCAGCCGGACGGCGGCGGCGCGGGCGGCATGGGCGGGCTCGTTCTCGGTCAGCCAGAGCCATTTGGTCAGGGTGAAGGCGGCGGTGGGGACGCTGCCGACGCGTTCGGCGAGCCGGTCGGCGCCGTGCTCGGCGACCAGGGCGGCGGCCTGGCCGGCGGAGCGGACGTCGTTCCAGAGCAGGGCGGGGCGTACGGGCTCGCCGGCGTCGTCCAGGGTGACGAGGCCGTGCTGCTGGCCGCCGACGGAGGCGGCGGCGGCGCGGGCGGCGTGGCCGGTGGCCTCGACGGCGTCGCAGAGGGCCTGCCACCACTGCCGGGGGTCGCTCTCGCGGCCGGCGCCGGAGGTGACGGTGTGGGGGGCGCGGCCCTCGCCGACGACGGCGCCGGTGTCCACGTCCACGGCGACGGCCTTGGCCGACTGGGTAGAGCTGTCGATGCCGATGACGACGCGCTGTGCCGACATGCTGCCTCCTGCGTTCCGGGGGCGGTCTTCCCTCCGCCGCCTTGGCATATTAATTTGTTTTCTGCCCTTACGAATAGGAGTCCCAGTGACTGACAGCCTCACGCCCCGCCCGGAGCACAAGTTCTCCTTCGGTCTGTGGACCGTCGGCTGGCCGGGCCGCGACCCGTTCGGCGACGCGACCCGCCCGGCGCTCGACCCGGTGGAGACCGTCAACCGGCTCGCCGAGCTCGGCGCGTACGGGGTGACGTTCCACGACGACGACCTCATCCCGTTCGGTTCCGGCGACGCCGAGCGCGACCGCCACGTCAAGCGGTTCCGCCAGGCGCTGGACGAGACGGGCCTCGTGGTGCCGATGGCCACGACGAACCTGTTCACGCACCCGGTGTTCAAGGACGGCGGGTTCACGGCCAACGACCGTGACGTGCGCCGCTACGCACTGCGCAAGACCATCCGCAACATCGACCTGGCCGTCGAGCTGGGCGCCAAGGTCTACGTGGCGTGGGGCGGCCGCGAGGGCGCCGAGTCGGGCGGCGCCAAGGACGTGCGGGTGGCGCTCGACCGCATGAAGGAGGCCTTCGACCTGCTCGGCGAGTACGTGCTGAGCCAGGGCTACGACCTGCGCTTCGCCGTCGAGCCCAAGCCGAACGAGCCGCGCGGCGACATCCTGCTGCCGACCGTCGGGCACGCGCTGGCGTTCATCGGCGAGCTGGCCCATCCGGAGCTGGTCGGGGTCAACCCGGAGACCGGCCACGAGCAGATGGCCGGGCTCAACTTCACCCACGGCATCGCCCAGGCGCTGTGGCACGGCAAGCTGTTCCACATCGACCTGAACGGGCAGACGGGCGTCAAGTACGACCAGGACCTGCGCTTCGGCGCGGGCAACCTGCGGGACGCGTTCTGGCTGGTGGACCTGCTGGAGAGCGGCGGGTACGAGGGGCCGCGGCACTTCGACTTCAAGCCGCCGCGGACCGAGGACGTCGACGGCGTGTGGGCGTCGGCGGCCGGCAACATGCGCAACTACCTCATGCTCAAGGAGCGCGCGGCGGCCTTCCGCGCCGACCCGGAGGTGCAGGAGGCGCTGCGCGCGTCCCGGCTGGACGACCTGGCCAGGCCCACGCTGGCGGACGGGGAGACGCTGCAGGATCTGCTTGCGGACCGCGGCGCGTTCGAGGACTTCGACGCGGACGCGGCGGGGGCGCGCGGGATGGCGTTCGAGCGGCTCGACCAGCTCGCCATGGAGCACCTGCTGGGCGCCCGCTGAGACTCGGGGGCGGCCGCCTCCGGGTGGCCGCCCCTCGCGCTGCGCGGACGCCCCAGGGGCCCCGTTGGTTTACCCAGATATCCGAATTTTCCTGACAAGTTGGTTCTGGCCCCGACAGAATGCGATTTCCATCCAGCGTCTACCGGAAACTGGAGGGAACACCGCATGCGCCGATCCCTTGGGATGATCGCCTGCCTCGCCACCGCCGCCACGCTCGTGACGCCCGCCGCCCACGCGGCAAGCACGGCCTCCACCGCTCAGGCGGCCTGCCGGCTGTCCGTGACGGGACCGCAGGTCGGCGACGACGGCAGGGTCCGGGCGTCCGCCACCAGGAGCGGCTGCGAGCGCCCGGCGCTGATCCGCGTGCGCGTCAAGCGCGCCCAGCCCGGCAAGGACCCGGTGGTCAGGAGCGGCGCCCGGCGGGCCACCGGCGCCCGCCTCACGCTCACGCTCCCGTGCGCCCCCGGCGTCTACTACGCGCTCGCCACCGACTACCGCGGCCACACGGCCAGGTCCCGCCCGGTCCGGCTCACCTGCTCCCCGGCCCCGGCCCCGACCCCGTCCGCCACCGCGACGCCCGCCCCCGCCCCGACCTCCTCGCCCGCTCCCCCGGCGGGCACGGTCGGCACGGCCGAGGAGAACGAGGTCGTCCGCCTGACCAACGCCGAACGCGCCAAGGGCGGCTGCGCCCCGCTCAAGCACGACCCGCAGCTGCGCAAGGCCGCCTTCGGCCACTCCTCCGACATGGCCGCCCGCGGCTACTTCAGCCACACCTCCCAGGACGGCCGCTCGTTCATGGACCGCATCCGGGCGGCCGGGTTCACCGGCGGCACCGGCTGGGCCGAGAACATCGCCATGGGCCAGCGCACCCCGGCCGCGGTGGTCAGCGGCTGGATGAACAGCTCCGGCCACCGGGCGAACATCATGAACTGCAAGTACACGCTCATCGGCGTGGGCGCGGCCAAGAACGCCAAGGGCCAGACCTACTGGACCCAGAACTTCGCCGCCCGCTGATCCGTACGGCCCCCGGCGCGCCCCGGGGGCCGTACGTCACTCCTGAAGGGGCTGCGGCTCCAGGTTCAGCACCACCACGCGCGGCGCCACTCCCGTGATGGCCACGTGCAGGGTCAGCGTGACCAGGTTGTAGGCGACGTGCACGGCGATGGCGGCGGGGAGCCCGTACTCGAACATCACCAGGAACAGGAACATGCCCATGTACCAGGACCAGATCCACCCGATCAGCCCCTGGTAGAGGTGGCCGTTGCGGAAGCGGCCGTTGCTGGTGAGGATCGCCGCGGCCACGGCCCAGGCGCCGAGCGTGAGCTGCTCGTGCAGCATGCCGAAGGTGGCGAGGTCGGCGAGCGGGATGAGCACCTCGGTGAACAGCCACCGCACCGGGTGCAGGTCGGCGAAGCCCAGCAGGACGAAGTCGGCGAAGGTGGCGCCGGCGATGGCCGCGTAGAAGAGCACCCACCGGAACGCGATCTCCTCCAGCGCGCTCTGGAACAGCATCCGGGCCGGCCCCAGCCGGATGACCTGGGCGTCCTCGACGCCGTAGGCGGCGATCTGCCGCTGGGCGTGACGCTGGCGGGGCACGGCGACGAGGGTGATCAGCAGCCCGGCCGCCAGGACCGGCCAGACGAGCGTGACCGCGCCGGTGAACGCGGGCCAGAGCGGCCGGTCGAGGGCCCAGAACGTGTCGAGCTCGAACGGGATGACGTCGGGTGCGAGCCATTCGAGCGCCAGCACCAGCAGGGCGGAGAGCCCCAAGCCGAAGGGGAGGATGCAGCAGGACAGGGCGAAGCCTAACAATGGCATGCCGGAGGCCCTTCTGAAGGGTTCAGCCTCTCTCCATCATGCCGAGAAACGGGGCGGAACCGGCTGCCGCCGGGGCTGGATCGGGCGGCGGCAACAGAGCCGTGGCGCGGGGGCTAGGCAGGCGCTCCCGGGACGGCCCTCCCTAGGCGGGGACCCGCCCGACGGCGCCGTCGATGCGCAGCTTGGGCATGCCGTCCATCAGCGGGATGTCGTCGTCGCCGGCGAGCCGCCAGTCCTGGACGGGCACGAGCCCGGGCCCGATCAGGTCGAAGCCGTCGAGCAGCGCCAGCACCTCGTCGCGGGAGCGGAACGTGGGGTGGGCCGGGGTGTTGGCGGTGGCCCGGTAGAGCTCGCCGCGCGCCTCGGGGTCGCTCTCCAGCATCGCGTGGGAGAGGACCAGGTGGCTGCCGGGCGCCATCCGCTTGCGGAAGGCGGCGATGATCCCGGCGGGGTCCTCCTCGTGCTTGACGAAGTGGAAGATGCCGACGAGCAGCACCCCGACGGGCTGGTCGAAGTCGATGAGGCCGGTGACGTGCGGGTCGGTCAGGATGTCGGCGGGCCGGCGCAGGTCGGCCTGGATGCTCTCCACGCCGGGCGAGTCGGCCAGCAGCACCTGGGCGTGCAGCCGCACCACCGGGTCGTAGTCGACGTAGATCACCCGGCAGGCGGGGTGCACCTCGCGGGCGACCTCGTGCACGCTGGGCGAGGTGGGGATGCCGGCGCCGACGTCGATGAACTGCCGCACGCCCTGCTCGGCCAGATGCCGTACGGCGCGCACGAGGAAGATCCGGTTGGCCCGGGCGACGAGGCGGGAGTCGGGCGCGACGGCGAGCAGCCGTTCGGCGACGGCGCGGTCGACCGCGACGTGGTCCTTGCCGCCGAGCAGGTAGTCGTAGACCCGGGCGGAACTCGGGACGCCGGGGTCGACGCCGGGCGGAACCCGCTCAAGCTCGGTCACGGAGGGGTCTCCTTCACCTCAAGCAAGCCTCAAGCAGCTTGATCGACATGCTACTCGGTCGAGCAGGGCGGATGCGTGCCTATCGGGCGGACAGCGGGGGCCGGCTCAGCGGGGCGGCGCGGTGGACTCCCTGGCCACCAGCCGCACGGCGATCCGGGTGTCGCGGCCGGTGAGCCCGGGGCGCCGGATGCGCTGCACGAGGTGCCAGACGGCCTGCGCGCCCAGCAGCTCCTTGTCGCTGGCGATCGTGGTGAGGGGAGGGGAGGCGTGCGCGGCCATGGCGATGTCGTCGTAGCCGATCACGCTGACGTCGCCGGGCACGCACAGGCCGCGCTCGCGCAGCGCGGCGAGCGCGCCGAAGGCCGACTCGTCGTTGGCGCAGAAGACGGCGGTCGGCGGCACGGGCAGCGCGAGCAGCGCCGCCATCTGCTCGTGGCCGGTCTCGGAGGTGAACTCGCCGCGCCGGACGTAGCCGGGCGGCGGGCGCAGCCCGCGCTCGGCCAAAGCCCGCCGGTAGCCGGACAGCCTGCGGGCGGCGGGCAGCACGCGCTCGTCGGCGGTGATGACGGCGGGCGGCGGGTCGGTGTGGCCGAGGTCGAGCAGGTGGCGGGTGGCCAGGTAGCCGCCGGTCTCGTCGTCGTGGCCGACCTGGTCGACGGCCAGTCCGTCGGGCAGGTCGCCGGCGGCGGACTCCAGCAGCACGCAGGTGACGCCCGCGTCGAGGATGCGGAGCAGCTGGTCGCGGGGGGCCGAGCTCAGCACGAGCAGCCCGCCGACCTGCTCACGGGCCACGCACAGCGGCAGCAGGTCGCCGCGCCGCTGCACCACCTCGTACGTCATCGACAGGCCCAGCTCGGCGCACGCCTGCTGGGCGCCGAACAGGACCGGGGCGTAGTAGGGGTTCGCCGGGGCGAACAGGTCGTTCACCCAGGAGACGAACCCGATCATCCCGCCCGGCGCGGCGGTGGCCTTGCGGGCGCGGGGCCGGTAGCCGAGCTCCTCGGCCGCCTGCCGCACGGCGGCGCCGGTGGCCGGGGACACCCAGGACTTGCCGGCGAACACCGCCGAGGCCGTGCCGATGGCCACACCCGCCCGCTCGGCGACCTCCTTGAGCGTGACCCGGCTCATCGACTCCCCCGCGTTGAAATCTTCAGCCGAGCCTACTGAACTTTCAACACGACAGGAACGGACGAATACGACATCATGCGTCCGGTGAAGCTTAGAAAGCCTGTCACGCTCGTCCTCCTGCTCGCCTCCTCGGCCTGCGGGCTGACGAACGGGGCAGAAGCACCCCAATCTGCCAGCCGGGCCAGCGCGCCGGCGTCCTCGGCGCCCGCCACCACCGCGCCCGCCACCGCATCCGCCACCGCGCCCGCGACGGCCGCGCTCGCGGAGTCGCGCAGCACGCTCACGCCCGACCTCAAGGTGGAGGTCACCGGCCTGAACCGGATGGGCGGCGCGCACCTGGCCGTCCAGGTCCGGCTGACCAACACCGGCGAGTCCGACAGCATCTCGTGGACCGGCCAGCTCGGCGACCAGACGAGACCGCTGGGCCAGATCCGCTGGGCCTCCGGGATCGGCGTGCTCGACACGGCCGCGCGCTCGTGGATCCTGCCCTACCAGCCGACCGGCTCGCCGTGCCTGTGCAGCGACCAGGACCGCGACAAGCTGCCGTACTCGCTCGACCCGGGACAGTCGGTCGACCTGTACGCGATGCTGCCCGCGCCCGCGGGCTCCCCCACCACCGCCACCGTGGTCACCCCGGTGGGCCCGCCGATGCCGGACGTGCCGATCAGCGACGATCCGCCCGTCACCCCGCCCGGCGTCACCCTCCCCGACCCGGGCGCCGAGCAGGTCACCACGCTGGCCCGCCGCATCGTGACGCCGTCGGAGTCCACCGACCTGTCGGAGGAGACCGCCGACGACGGCAGGGACCTGAGCATCAGCCTCTCCTCCGACGTGCTGTTCGCGGTCAACCGGGCCACGCTCACGCCCAAGGCCAGGGCGGTGCTCGCGCGCGCCGCGAAGCTCGTCGACGCCTCCCCCGGCGACACCGTCAAGGTCGAGGGGCACGCCGACTCCTCCGGCACCGACGCGATCAACGACCCGCTCTCGGCGCGCCGCGCCCAGGCGGTCCGCAAGGCGTTGTCGGCGCTGGTCACCCGGGACGGCGTCACCTACCAGGCCCGGGGGTTCGGGTCGCGGCAGCCGCTCTACGACAACGGCACCGACGAGGGCAGGCGGCGCAACCGCCGTGTCACGGTGACGTTCGCCAAGCCGGAGCCCGCCCCGGCCGCCACCCAGCCGAGTGCGCAGCCGAGCGGCCGGCCGGCTGAGGGCCTGACCGGCTCGACCACGGCCGACGGGCAGCCGTTCAAGCTGGAGGTGACCGGCCTGCGGCGGCTGCCGGACGGGCTCGGCCTGCTCACCTACCGGGTGAAGAACGAGGGCGGCGCCGAGGCCTGGTACAACGAGCTGCACCGCGCCAAGGACTGGATGTCGTTCAAGTATCAGGCGGCCACCGCCGTCACGCTCACCGACGAGCGGGGCAAGCGCCGCTACCTGCCGGGGCGGCTCCAGGTGCCGGCCGAGAACGGCGGCGTCGACGCCTACTGCGCGTGCACCGACGTGTCCGGGGTGCGCCTGTCCAGCGAGAAGTTCGGGCCGGGGCAGGAGCGGGAGTTCTGGGGCCTGTTCGAGCTGCCGGCGGCGGCCGGGGAGCTCACCGTGGAGATCGCCGACTTCGGACCGCTGCGGGTGCCGCTCCCCTGACAGTTCCGCTCTGGGAATGCCGTGACGACGGCGAACGCCCGGTCCCTCGCGTGTGAGGGACCGGGCGTCCGCGTGATCGGCTAGCGGTGGTGGTGGCGGCCGTAGACCTTGACCCAGTCGGTGTCGGACGACGGCTCCAGGTGGCGCGAGCCCTCGAAGACCGCCCGCCAGGTCCCGGACGAGCGGGCCTCGACCCGGGTGTGGAAGTAGCCGTCGCGGCCGGTCTTCAGCGTGTCGACGTACTCCCAGCGGCCGCTGTAGGACGGCTTGAAGAGGATGACGATCCGCTTCCAGCCGAGCCGGTGCCAGCTGCCTTCCTTGCAGCGGTTGTCGTGCAGGACCACGACGAGGCCGCTGGCGAAGTCCTCGTCGCAGTGCACGGACAGCTTGCCCTCGACGGTCAGCGGCTTGCCGCGCCAGGCGGGCTCGGGGTTGACGTCGAGGTCGAGCCGGGTCTGGCCACTGTCGTAGCCGGGGTCGGCCATCGCGGGCGCGGCCGCTCCCGCGAGCACGGTGGCGCCCATGGCGGCCGCCGCCACTCCGGCGGCGAGTCGTCGCATCATGAAACTGACTTCCTTCCCCGTATGGAACGCGCGCCGGGACGGCACACGTCACCGTCCAATGACGCGTAAGGGTAAAGAAAGGTTGCGAAACGGACGATCACAATTTCGCAACACCAATTCCGGTGATGTCGTTTATGGAGTTGTATTAGGGCTTTTATCCTGCGATTTCGTGGATTTTGGACTGGTCAGGCGCGTAGTGGCCGGTGCCCGCGTACCGCACCCGCCAGAAGCCGCCCGTCCGGTCGCGCACCGTGTGCGTGAACGAGCCCTTGGCGTCCGTGGTGACGTACCCGGCGTGCGCCCACTCGCCGGACGGGCTCTGCCGCCACAGGAGCTCCACCCGCTGCCCGCCGAACGGCGAGAGCCCGGTCAGGCCGCGCGCGTCGGCCCTCTTCAGCGAGCCGTGCAGCCGCACCCCCTCGGCGTGGCGGGACCGCTCCACCGCGACGTCCGACAGCCGCGTCTCCCGCCTGAGCTGGAACGTCTCGTACGCGGTCACGCTCGCGCCCTGCGCGCCCTTGGCCGTCGCGGTGATCGTCCAGGTGCCGGCCGGGTAGAAGCGGGTCAGCTCCTTGTCCGGCAGGAAGCGCCAGGTCTGCCAGCCGCCGCTCATCCGCATCGGGCTCGGCGCCAACCGCCACACCAGCCGCACCGGCACCCCGGGCCGCCCCTCTGCGCCCTCTTCGCGCACCACCTGCGGCCGGAACGCGCCCGCCGCCGTCCGCACGGTCTCGGCGGCCGAGCGCACCGCCTCGGCCCCCGACCGGACGGCGTCCACCCCGGGCCCCCCGGCCTCCCCGCCGGGCCGCCCGGCCTCCGTCGCCGGCCGGCCGGCGCCCTCGCCGGGCCGCGCCGCATCCGCGCCGTCCGCCCCCCGGTCCGCCGCGCCGTTAGCCACGCCGTTAGATGTGCCGTCCGCTGTGCCGGGCCGGGCCGGGTTCTCCTGTACGGCCTGCGCCGGTGGCAGGGCGTCGGCGCCGCCTTCGGTGACGTTCTCGTCCGGGGCGAGGACGCGGGGCCGGCCGGGCGGCGACGGGCGCTCCGCGCCGGCGGGCGGCGAGCCGGGCTCGACCGTGACGGTCACCCCGTCGCGCCCCCGCACCCCCTTGGCGACCACGTCGATCACCAGGCGGACGGAGTCGCCGGCCCCGACCACCGGAGCGGCCGGCCGTACGGTGATCTCCCGGATGGCGAGCTCGGTCGCGGCGGAGGACGCCGGTGCGGGCACCGTGAGCGCACCCGCCGCGAGCGAGACGAGAAGAAGGCTTCTGGTCATGATCAAGACGGTACGAACCGCCCGGTCATGACCTGGACCACGACACACGCCCCCGATGGCAACCGATGGCAAAAGGTCAGGAGTCGTACAGCCCGGCGATGAGGTCGGCGTACTTGGCGTGGACCACCCGCCGCTTGAGCTTGAGGCTGGGCGTCAGCTCCTCGGTCTCGGCGGTCCACTCGGCGCCGAGCAGCGCCCACCGCTTGACCTGCTGGACCCGGGCGAGCTTGGCGTTGGCGGCCTCGACGGCCGTCTCGACCTCCTTGAGCACGTCGGGGTGGGCGGCCAGGTCGGCGAGCGTGGCGAACGCGATGCCGCGCGCCTGCGCCCAGCCGGGCGCGACCTCGCCGTCGAGGGTGAGCACGGCCACCGGGTGCGGCCGGTTGTCGCCGTAGGCGAGGGCCTGGCCGATGAGGGGGTGCTCCTTGAGGTGGTTCTCGATCTCGGCCGGGGAGATGTTCTCGCCCCCGGCGGTGATGATCAGCTCCTTCTTGCGGTCGACGACCCGGTAGAAGCCGTCGGCGTCGACGGTGCCGATGTCGCCGGTGTGCAGCCAGCCGTCGGCGTCGATGAGCTCGGCGGTGGCCTCCGGGCGGCCGAGGTAGCCGGTGGTGTTGAGCGGGCTGCGGGTGAGGAGCTCGCCGTCGCCGGCGATGCGCACCTCGACGCCGGGCTCGGCGCGGCCGACGGTGCCGAGGCGGTAGCAGGCAGGGCCGTTGCCGGTGAACGCCCCCGTCGTCTCGGTCATCCCGTACACGTCGATGACCTTGAGCCCGAGCCCGGCGTAGAAGCGCTGGACCTCGCCGGCGAGCGGGGCGGCGCCGGTGGCGGTCCACTGGGCGCGGTCGAAGCCGATCATGCCGCGGATGACCGACAGGAGCGAGGCGTCGGCCTTCTCGTACGCGGCCTCGATCTCGGGGGTGAGGGTGGCGCCGTACTGCCCGGCCTCGACGTAGGCGACGCCGGCCGCCATGGCCTGCCGTACGGCCTCCTGCTGCTCCTCGGGCTGGGTGGCCAGGACGGCCAGGAGGCGGGCCATCATCTTCTCCCACACGC
This sequence comes from Nonomuraea sp. NPDC023979, assembly GCF_040639085.1. NCBI lineage: Bacteria > Bacillati > Actinomycetota > Actinomycetes > Streptosporangiales > Streptosporangiaceae > Nonomuraea > Nonomuraea sp. NPDC023979. Next base: position 117,125 of record NZ_JBEZZG010000008.1, on the reverse strand, counting down.
GGGGCACGCCGAAGAACAGCATCGGCCTGACCTGGCCGAGCGTGGCGCCGAGGTTGGCCAGGTCGGTGCAGAAGTGCACGTGGGAGACCTTGACCAGCGGCAGGTAGAGGCTGAGGACGCGCTCGGCGATGTGCGCGTAGGTGAGGTAGGAGATCTGGGTGCCGAGCAGCGGCAGCGAGGCCATCCGGTCGGTGGACTCGACCTCGTAGAAGATGTTGGTGTGGCTGAGCGGCACGCCCTTGGGCATGCCGGTGGTGCCCGAGGTGTAGAGGACGGTGGCGACGTCGGCGGGGGTGACGGCCCGCCAGCGGGCCTCGACGGTGGCGGGGTCCTCGGCCAGGCGGGCGCGGCCCAGGTCGAGGAAGTCCCGCCAGGACATGAACCGGTCGCCGTCGGGCGCCCCCTCCAGCATGATGATCGTGCGGAGGCCGGGCAGCCGGTCCAGGACGGGCTCCCAGCGGGCGAGCTCGGCGGGGCCGCCGAGCACCGCGTAGCGGGCGCCGACGTCGCCGGCGACGAAGGCGATCTGGTCGGGTGCGAACGTGGAGTAGACGGTGCAGCCGACGCCGCCCGCGTGCACGGCGCCCAGGTCGGCCAGCACGTGCTCGCTGCGGTTGACCATCATCAGCGCGACCGAGTCACCGGGCTCCAGCCCGAGCGCGGCGAAGGCGGCGGCGATCTCCAGCACGCGGCCGCGCGCCTCGGCGTAGGTGAGCGTGGCCCAGCCGCCGGCCGGGCCCTCGACGGGATCGGAGTAGGCGGGGGCGTCGGGGTGGCTTTCGGCGACCTGTCGGAGCTGCTCGCACACGGTGCGGCCGGCGATGAGCCGCTCGATCTCCGCCCGGACTTCGAGGACTTCTGCCATGGCGCGGGCCTCCAGTCAGCGACCACTTACACATTTGGCATGCATCGCACCACACCGCGCGGGTAGCGGCAAGGGTCTGGCACATCTGTGACGTAGAGTAATCTTTCACACGCTTTGAGTGACCATCGGGGGCACGGATGAGTAACGGCGGCAGGACGTTCTTCGGTCACCCGTGGGCCCTGGCGACGTTGTTCGGCACCGAGATGTGGGAGCGGTTCAGCTGGTACGGACTGCGTGCCATCCTGGCGACGTTCATGGTGGCCTCCCCCGCCAACCAGGGGCTCGGCATGACCGAGGAGACCGCCCAGGCGGTCGTCGGCGTCTACGGCGCACTGATCTACCTGGTGGCGCTGCCCGGCGGCTGGATCGCCGACCGGATCCTCGGGCCGCGCCGGTCGGTGTTCTGGGGCGGGTTCGTCATCATGTGCGGCCACATCAGCATGGCCATCCCGGTCCAGGGGCCGATCTTCGTGTGGCTCGGCCTGCTGCTGATCATCGCGGGCACCGGCCTGCTCAAGCCGAACATCTCCGTCATGGTGGGCAAGCTCTACCCCGACGACGCCGACGCGCGCCGCGACGCCGGGTTCTCACTGTTCTACCTGGGCATCAACCTGGGCGCGTTCTTCGCCCCGATCGTGGTGGGCTGGCTGGCCGCCGGCGACCGGTGGCACCTGGGCTTCAGCGCGGCGGCGGTCGGCATGGCGCTGGGCCTGGCGCAGTACGCCTGGGGCGGCCGCCGCAGCCTGCGCGGCGTCGGCGAGCGGCCGGGCATGCCGCTGTCGCCCGCCGAGCTGCGCCGCTTCGGCCTGATGACCTGCGCGGCGGTGGCGGTCGCGGCCGTGGCGCTGGGCGCGTGGGCGGCGACCGGCACGTTCACGCTCAGCCGGTTCACGCTCGTGGTGACGGTCGTGATCCTGGCCGTGCCCGTCGTCTACTTCGGCTACATCATGCTCGGCAGCCACGACCTGACCGAGGACGAGCGGTCCAGGATGAAGGCGTACATCTGGCTGTTCATCGCCGCCGCCATCTTCTGGATGATCTACGACCTGGCGCCGAGCAAGCTGCTGTTCTTCGCGCAGAACAACACCGACCTGTCGCTGTTCGGGGTGCCGATCCAGGCGGCGACCACTCAGTCGTTCAACCCGCTGTTCATCATGATCTTCGTGCCGGTGTTCGCGGCGCTCTGGGTCAAGCTGGGCAACCGGGTCAGCACGCCGCAGAAGTTCGCCTTCGCGCTGGTCATGGTGGGGCTCAGCTTCGTCATCATGGCGCTGGCGGCGTCGCTGGCGCAGAGCGGCCGGGTGTCGGTCTGGTGGCTGGTGCTGGTCTACCTGGTGCAGGTGTTCGGCGAGCTGTCGCTCAGCCCGGTCGGCCTCTCGGTCACCACCAAGCTGGCGCCGCAGGCGTTCAAGGGGCAGATGCTCGGCGTGTGGTTCATCGCGGTGTCGGTGGGCGACGCCGTCGGCGGGCAGACCGGGCGGCTCGGCAACGTGATGTCCGAGCCCGCCTACTACCTGCTGCTGGCGGCGCTGGCGATCGTCGCCGGGCTGGCGCTGTTCATGTTCACCCGCAAGCTGCGCGCGCTGATGGCCGAGCACCACGTGCCCGCCATGCCCCCCATCCGCTAGCCGTCGCGCGGACATCCTGTAGACATTGCCAACGTGTCAGAACTTCTCGATCTCGCCGGCATCTTCGTCTTCGCGCTGTCGGGCGCCCTCATGGGCGTGCGCAAGCGGCTCGACGTGGTCGGCATGGCGGTGCTCGCCGAGATGACCGCGCTGGGCGGCGGCATCGTGCGCGACCTGGTGCTCAACGTGCGGCCCGCCGCGTTCCAGAGCCTCGGCTACGTGCTGGTGCCGGTCGTGGCCACGGCCGTGGTCTACTTCTGGCACCCGCACGTGGCCCGCGTCATGCCCGCGATCCTCGTGCTCGACGCCGCCGGCCTCGGCCTGTTCTGCGCCGTCGGCACGGCCAAGGCCCTGGAGTACGGGCTGAGCCCGCTGCACGCCGCCCTGCTGGGCGTCGTCACGGCCGTGGGCGGCGGCATGCTGCGCGACGTCCTGGCCGGCGAGATCCCCACCCTCCTGTACGACCGGCAGCTGTACGCGCTGCCCGCCCTGCTGGGCTCGGCGGCGATGGCGATCCTGTCGGAGCTCGGCCTGCACGGCTGGCCGGCCACGCTGGGCGCGGCCGTCCTCGCCTTCGTGCTGCGGATCGCCGCCATGCGCCTCAACTGGCGCGCGCCCCTCGCCAGGGGGATCACCGAATGACGCCGCTCACACCATCGGGCTGAGGGAGTCGGGGACCCGGGCGGGGCCGATCGGGCCGTGCCGGTGGGCGGCGGCGACGCGGGTGACCGCCTCCCGCAGGAGCGCGGGCGGCAGCGTGTAGGGCAGCCGCAGGTAACCCTCCAGCGTGCCCTCCAGACCGAACCAGGGGCCGGGCGCGATCCGTACGCCATGACCGGCGGCCGCCTCGGCGAGGGAGACGGCGGAGCCGGAGCCGAGCCGGATCCACAGCGTGCCGCCGCCGCGCGGCACCGCGAACTCCCACTCGGGCAGGTGCGTGCGCAGCGCGGTGACCAGGGCGTCGCGGGAGGCGCGCAGGGCGCGGCGGCGTTCGGCCCTGGTCTCCTCCAGCCGGTCGAACAGCCGCGCGACGACGAGCTGTTCGAGCACCGGGCTGGCGATGTCGGCGGCGGCGCGGTGCAGCGCCATGCGCCGGGCCAGCGCGGCGGTGGTGCGGATCCAGCCGATGCGCAGCCCGCCCCACCACAGCTTGGACGCCGACCCGATGCTGATCACCCGGCCGTCGGTGTCGAAGGCCGCCATGGGGGCGGTGCGGGGCACGTCGTCCAGGGCCAGCTCGGCCCACGTCTCGTCGACGAGCAGCGTGGTGCCGCAGCGCCGGGCGGCGCCGGTGAGCGCGGCGCGGGTGGCGTCGTCCATGAGCGCGCCGGTGGGGTTCTGGAAGTCGGGCATCAGGTAGGCGAGGCGGGCGGCCGGCTGGCGCATGGCGGCGGCGACGAGGTCGGGCTGCCAGCCCTCGTGGGTGACGCCGACGGGGACGATCCGGGCGCCGCGCAGGCGGACGGCGTCGATGGCGTGCGGGTAGGTGGGCGACTCGACCACGACGGGGTCGCCCGGCCCGGTCAGCACGCCGAGGACGAGCTGGATGGCGTTCTGCGAGCCGGTGGTGACGAGGATCTGCTCCGGCCGGGTGGCCAGGCCGCGCCCGGTGTAGTAGGCGGCGATCCGCTCGCGCAGCACGGGCAGGCCGAGCGCGTGGTAGCCGTTGCCCATGCCGTAGCGGGGCAGGTCGTCGACGGCGGCGGCCATCACCTCGCGCAGCGCGGAGGGCGCGGGCGGGGCGGCGGCGTGCATCTGGATGAGGCCGCCGTCGTCGACGGCCAGCCACGGGTTGTCGGACGACACGGCGGGGTCGGGCAGCGCGGTCCAGCTTCCCGAGCCCTGCCGGCTCTCCAGGTAGCCGCGCTCGCGCAGCAGGTCGTAGGCGGCGGTCACGGTGGTGCGGCTGACCTGGAGCGTGCCGGCCAGGTGCCGTTCGGCGGGCATGCGCACGCGGACCGGGATGCGGCCGTCCATCACGAGGGCGCGCACGGCGTCGGCGAGCGCCCGGTAGTAGGGCCGGGCGTCCGGTGGGACGTCGGCGAGCCGGGCCACCTGCTGAGCCGACAGATGCTTCATAAGGCCACTTTTCCTGATTGGCCCTGTAAGGGCAAACCGGGAGCGTGCCACTCTGGGTCCATCATGAGCGAAGCCACTGTCACCCCGATCGGCTCCCTGCCCCTGCGCCTGCTGCGGCTCTACGGCGGCCTGGCCCTGTACGGCACCGGCATCGGCCTCCAGGTCGAGTCCGGCCTCGGCAACGGCCCGTGGGACGTCTTCCACCAGGGCGTGGCCCGCTGGACCGGCCTCAGCATCGGGACCGTCATCATCATCGTCGGCGCGGTCGTGATGCTCGCCTGGATCCCGCTGCGGCAGCGGCCGGGCCTCGGCACGATCAGCAACGTGATCTTCGTGGGGCTCTTCGCCGACGCCGCCATCCTCCTGCTCCCCTCCTCGGGCCACCCGGTGCTCGGTTGGCTGTACGTGGCGCTCGGCGTCTCGTCGATCGCGCTGGCCACCGTGCTCTACATCAGCGCCGGGATGGGCGCGGGCCCGCGCGACGGCGTCATGACCGGCCTGGTCCGGCTCGGCCTGTCGGTCCGGCTGAGCCGCTTCCTCATCGAGATCACCGTGCTGGCGGCGGGCTGGCTGCTGGGCGGCACGGTCGGGCTCGGCACCCTGCTGTTCGCCCTCGCCGTGGGCCCGCTGACCCAGGTCTTCACCCGGTGGTTCCCGCTGCGGTGAGCGCGCCCCGGGGCCGGTCATGACGCGACATGACCGGCCCCGGCGCGTGTAGCGTCGAGACATGCGGATCGAGGACTACGCGCTCATCGGTGACATGCAGTCGGCCGCCCTGGTCGGCAGGGACGGCTCCATCGACTGGCTCTGCCTGCCCAGGTTCGACTCCCCCGCCTGCTTCGCGGCCCTGCTCGGCAGCGACCGCAACGGCCACTGGTGGCTGGGGCCGACCGGGCGCAGGCCGGCCGACCGGCGCCGCTACCGGCCCGAGACGCTCATCCTGGAGAGCGAGTGGGACACCCCCACCGGCACCGTCCGGGTGATCGACTTCATGCCGGCGCGTGACGTCAACCCCGACGTGGTGCGCATCGTGGAGGGCGTGTCCGGCACCGTGGAGATGTCCACGCAGCTGCGGGTGCGCTTCGACTACGGGCGGATCGTGCCGTGGATGCGCCGCACCGACGGCCACCTCCAGGCGGTCGGCGGCCCCGACTCGGTCTGGCTCCACTCCCCGGTGCCGCTCAAGGGCGGCGACTACGCCCACGTGGCCACGTTCGAGGTCAAGGAGGGCGACCGGCTGCCGTTCGTGTTCACCTGGCACCCCTCGCACGAGCCGATGCCGCCCCAGATCCACTGCGAGAACCAGCTCGCCGAGACCGAGGCCATGTGGGCCGAATGGGTGTCGCGGTGCACCTACGACGGCCCCTGGCGGGAGGCCGTGGTCCGCTCCCTGATCACGCTGAAGGCCCTCACCTACGCACCCACCGGCGGCATCGTGGCCGCCCCCACCACCTCGCTGCCCGAGGACCTGGGCGGCGTGCGCAACTGGGACTACCGCTTCTGCTGGCTGCGCGACGCGACGCTGACGCTCGACGCCCTGATCGGCTCCGGCTACCTGGAGGAGGCCGGCGCCTGGCGGTCGTGGCTGCTGCGCGCGATCGCCGGCCGCCCCCAGGACCTGCAGATCATGTACGGGGTCGCGGGCGAGCGCCGGCTGCCGGAGCTGGAGCTCGACTGGCTGGAGGGCTACGAGCGCTCCCGGCCGGTCCGCATCGGCAACCAGGCGGTCAACCAGCTCCAGCTCGACGTCTACGGCGAGGTCATGAGCTGCCTCTACCTGTCGCGCTCCTCCGGCCTGGCCCCCGACGACCGCGGCTGGGCCGTCCAGCGCGAGCTGCTCAACTACGTCGAGGAGCACTGGGACGAGCCGGACGAGGGGCTGTGGGAGGTCCGCGGCCCGCGCCGCCACTTCGTCCACTCCAAGATGATGTGCTGGGCGGCACTCGACCGGGCCGTCAAGTACGTCGAGAACTTCGGCCGCACCGGCCCCGTCGACCGGTGGCGGGCGCTGCGCGACAAGGTGCACGCGGAGATCTGCGACAAGGGCTACGACGCCGGCCGCAACACCTTCACCCAGTCCTACGGCTCGCACGAGCTGGACGCCTCGCTGCTGCTCATGCCGATCATCGGCTTCCTGCCGCCGGACGACCCGCGCATGATCGGCACCGTGGCCGCCATCGAGAAGGAGCTGATGTCCGACGGGTTCGTGCTGCGCTACCCCGTGGCCGAGGACAACGACGTCGACGGGCTGCCGGGCGGCGAGGGCGCGTTCCTGGCGTGCAGCTTCTGGCTGGTGGAGGTGATGGCCATGCAGGGCCGCCGCGACGAGGCGTGCGCGCTGTTCGACCGGCTGCTGGCGCTGCGCAACGACCTCGGCCTGCTCGCCGAGGAGTACGACCCGCGCTACGACCGGCTGGTGGGCAACTTCCCGCAGGCGTTCTCGCACGTCCCGCTCATCCACGCGGCCCGCGCCCTCAGCGGCGACCCGCGCGTGGAGCCCCGGGCGCTGAACGAGATGCCGCGCGAGCCCTAGACCGCCAGCCGGGCCAGCACCCGCGCGAACTCCGGCGGCGGGGCCACGACCAGCCGGGTCTGGCCCTGCTGCCGCACGATGTCGGCCCGGATGAGGGTCAGCCGCCCCTCGTGCCACCAGTGCACCTGCGGGCTGAGCCCGCCGGTGCGGGCCGCGTGCAGCCGCAGCCGCTCGATCGCCCGCACCACGCCGATCCCGTCCACCGGGTGCACGAGCAGCGTGTACGGGTCGGGCAGCACGACCAGGGCGCCGTCGGCGGGCACCGGCAGATAGTCCTCCAGCCAGCGCAGATGGGTGGCGGCGGCCGGGATGCGGCCGGTCAGCCGGGTCACCGGGGTGCCCGACAGCTCTATGGTCTCCACCGACAGCTTGTCGTCCAGCCTGACGTTGGAGACGGCCAGCTCCAGCGCCTGCCCGGAGGGCAGCGGCCAGCAGCCGGCCTCCTCGGGGCGCACCGGCCGGGAGCCGACCGTGAGCAGCTCCACCGCGTCGCCGTTGAGGTGGCGGCCCACCACCCGGGTCAGGTCGGCGACCTCGTCCACCGCCTCGACGCGGGTCCGCAGCAGCGGCTTGACCTGGTCGAGGTCGCACACGTCGAGCAGCTCGTCGGCCGCGGCCACGGCGCCGGCCAGGTGCTCGGAGACCAGCGTCGGCCAGTCCTCGCGGGCCCGGCGGCCGGCCTCGCGGCGCAGGCCGGTGAGCCTGACCAGGATCTCCCGCCCGCCGCCGAGCGTCAGTGACGCGCCGTCGGCGGCGAAGCGGCAGCTGTAGCCGAGCGAATCGGCCACGAGGGCGAGCAGGGAGTCGAGGTCGACGTCCTCGACCGCCCGGCGCGAGGGCTCCCGGTCACGTTTGAAAAAGTTCACGCGCCGCATCCCCCCAATGTCCGGTTCGTCCCCTATGTGAGTCCTACCTTGCCGGTTCGTCGTTCCCGATCGGGCCAGCCAGCGAGCACGATTCGGTATCGATAACCCCAAGCGCCCCAAGCCACACACTCATCTGGGGAGACCCATGCCCCACGGGCAGTCCTGCCACGATCGGCACCCCCAGCGGGAGCAGCCGGTCGCGCAGCACCGGGTAGGGGTCACCGCAGTCGACCCAGGAGCCGAGCGCGATCCCCCGCACGCCCTCGAACGCCCCCGACTGCAGGAGCTGGGTGAGCATCCGGTCGATCCGGTAGGGCTCCTCGGTGATGTCCTCCAGCAGCGCGATCCGGCCCGCGAACGACGGCTGGTGGCGGGTGCCGCACAGGGAGGCCAGCAGCGACAGGTTACCGCCCGTCAGCACGCCCTCGGCGCGGCCCGGCGCGAGCGCCAGCTCCCCCTTCACCGCGGAAGCCGTACCGGTCAGCGCCGCCCGCAGGTGCTCCCACGTCGCCGCCTCCGGCCCGTCCTCGCCGCCCAGCAGCAGGCCGCCCGGCATCGGGCCGTGCAGCGTCGGCACCCCCAGCTCGACCCCGAACGACTGGTGCAGCGCGGTGATGTCGCTGGAGCCGACCAGAACCTTCGGACCGGCGGCCCGCATGGCGTCCCAGTCGAGCAGCCCGAGCAGCCGGGCCGCGCCGTAGCCGCCCCGGGAGCAGAACACCACCGACACCGCCGGGTCGCACCAGGCCGCCTGCAGATCGGCGGCACGGTCGGCGTCGGAGCCCGCCAGATAGGGCAGCTCCTGGCGGTCCAGCGCGTGGGCGCCCACGACCACCTTCAGGCCGAGCCCCTCCAGGCGCTCGACGCCCCGCCGGAGCTGGGCGGCGTCGGCCGGGCCCGACGGGGAGACGATCGCGACGGTGTCGCCTGACTGCAAAGCTGGGAATGGCACGTTCACCCGCCAAACGGTGTCACACTTTACCTTCCGGATGCGACTCGCGACCGGCTCACGGGCTGCCCGACGAGGCGAACTGGGTGCGGTAGAGCTCCGCGTAGAGGCCGCCGCGCTCCAGCAGCTCCTCGTGCCGGCCCCGCTCGGCGATGCGGCCGTCCTGCACGACCAGGATCTCGTCCGCCTCCCGGATCGTCGACAGCCGGTGCGCGATCACCAGCGACGTGCGGCCCGCCAGCGCCGTCTTGAGCGCCTGCTGGACGGCCGCCTCCGACTCCGAGTCCAGGTGCGCGGTGGCCTCGTCGAGCACCACCACGCGCGGCGCCTTGAGCAGCAGCCGCGCCAGCGCCAGCCGCTGCTTCTCCCCGCCGGACAGCCGGTAGCCGCGCTCGCCCACCACCGTGTCGAGCCCGTCGGGCAGCGACTCCACCAGGTCGCCGATCTGCGCCGCCCGCAGCGCCGCCCACAGCTCCTCCTCGTCCGCCTCGGGACGGGCGTAGCGCAGGTTGGCGCCGATCGTGTCGTGGAACAGGTGCGAGTCCTGCATGACGACGCCGATCGTGTCACGCAGCGAGGCGAACGTGGCGTCACGCACGTCCATCCCGTTGATCCGCACCGCGCCCTCGTTGACGTCGTAGAGCCGCGACACCAGCGAGGTGATCGTCGTCTTGCCCGCCCCCGAGTGGCCGACCAGCGCCACCAGCCTCCCCGGCCTGGCAGTGAACGACACGCCGTCGAGCACCTGCTGGGAGGGGCCGGTGTCCTGCCGGGCCACCGACTCCAGCGAGGCCAGCGACACCTCCGCAGCGGCCGGGTAGCGGAAGCGCACGTCGTCGAACTCGACCGTCACCGGCCCCTCCGGCAGCGGGCGGGCGTCCGGCCGCTCGGCCACCATCGGCTTCAGGTCCAGGATCTCGAAGACGCGGTCGAAGCTGACCAGCGCCGTCATCACGTCCACGTGCACGTTCGACAGCGAGGTCAGCGGCCCGTACAGGCGCATCAGCAGCGCCGCCAGCGCCACCAGCGTGCCCAGCTCGAACACCCCGCCCACGGCCAGCACGCCGCCGATGCCGTAGACCAGCGCGGTCGCCAGCGCCGCCACCAGGCCGAGCGCGACCCGGAACACGGTGCCGTACATGCCGACCGTCACCCCGACGTCACGCACCCGCGCGGCCCGGCCGCCGAACATGCGCGCGTCGTCCTCCGGCCTGCCGTAGAGCTTGGCCACCGTCGCGCCCGCCACGTTGAACCGCTCGGTCGTCACCGAGCTCATCTCGGCGTCGAGCTGCATCTGCTCACGGGTCAGCGCCGACATGCGGCGGCCCACCCACTTGGCCGGCACGATGAAGATCGGCAGCAGCACCAGCGCGACCAGCGTCACCTGCCACGACAGCACCAGCATCGCGCCCAGCACCAGGACCAGGCTGACGACGTTGGACACCACCGACGACAGCGTGCTCGTCAGCGCCCGCTGCGCGCCGATCACGTCCGTGTTGAGCCGCGACACCAGCGCGCCGGTCTGCGCGCGCATGAAGAACGCCACCGGCATCCGCTGCACATGGTCGAACACCTCGGTGCGCAGGTCGTAGATCAGCCCCTCGCCCACGCGCGCCGAGAACCACCGCTGCACCAGCGTCAGCCCCGCGTCCACCAGCGCCAGCGCGGCGATCGCCACCGCCAGCCCCACCACCACGCCGGGCCGCTTCGGCAGGATGCCGTCATCGATGATCGCCTTCATCAGCAGCGGATTGGCGATCACGATCACCGCCCCCGCCACGACCAGCGCCAGGAACGCGGTGATCTGCTTGGTGTACGGCCGCGCGTAGCCCGCGATGCGCCGCACCGTGCCCGGCGCGAGCCGCTGCTTGGTCACGTCGCCGTCGCGTCGCAGCGACGCCCACACCTGAGGCCCGAAGCCTCCGCCCATCATGGCCATCAGGCAGCCCTCCTCCCCCAGCAGAGCGCCCCCGGACGGCCCCCCGATTCCCACATCCGCTCACCGCGAAACCGCCCACCCCGAAGCCCCCCGCACCCCAGGAGAACCCCCCACCTTGGGCACCCCCGCGGACCACACCGCCGCAGCCCCAGCAGGGGCGAGCCACCCAGCGGCGTGGCACCCAGTGGGGGTGGCGCCCCACCCTAAGAACGACGGGGCGGGGGCGTCATCCCAGGTGGGGGGCCGGCGGCGGCGCCCCGGGGGCGTACAGGGTGTCCCCCTGGCGTCAGGCGGGTGTGACGGCCGGGTGCAAGGGGGGTCGGTGGGTCAGGCGGGGGTGTCGCCGAAGAGGGCACGCAGGCGGAGGGCCTGTTCGGCGCCTTCGGCGGCGGCCTGCTCCTCCAGGGTGCGCGAGCGCGCGCCCTGGAGGAGTCGCTTGGTCGCGGCGGCCGCGTCACGGTTGGTGGACAGCAGTTGCGCGATCTTGTCTTGTACGGCCCCGGCCAGGTCGCCCCCTGCGACCACCAGCTCGGCCAGGCCGATGCGCGAGGCTTCTTCGGCTTCCACGGTCCTGGCGGTCAGGCAGATGTCGATCGCCTTGGCCAGGCCGACCAGCTCGACCAGCGGCTTGGTGCCGGTCAGATCGGGCACCAGCCCCAGTGCGGGCTCTTTCATGCAGAACTTGACATCGTCGGCCACGATCCGCAGGTCACAGGCGAGCGCGAGCTGGAATCCCGCGCCGATCGCGTGGCCCTGCACGGCCGCGATGGAAACGATCTCGGGGCGGCGTAGCCACAGGAATCCCTGCTGGGCCTCCTTCAGCCGCTGCTCGAACGAGGTGCTGTCGAGCCGCGCCGCCGAACTGAACGAGCCCTGTCCGGGCACCCCCTCAGGTGTGAACATGCGCAGGTCGATCCCTGCCGAGAAGGACGGTCCCTCACCTTTCACCACGACCACGCGCACCTGCTCCGGCAGGCTGTCGCCGATGCGAGCCAGACCCGACCACATCGCGGACGTCTGGGCGTTCCGCTTGTCCGGCCGGTCCAGCGTGATCGTCGCTATCTCACCGTCCACCTCGAAGCGCAGGCCGGCCTCCGCCAGTGTGGCGGCAGAGACGTCCTCCGCATTCCCCCCGCGCTGTCGTTGCGCCTTCGCTTCCGCCATCGCCTGCTCCCTCGTCGGCTTACCGTCGCGCCCGAGCTTACAGAATATGATTCTGGCTCGGGCGCGACGGCGGCTGACTAGGAACGGGCGGCTGCGGACGCACGTTCCGAGGCGGCCGTCAGCGCTTGGACTTGCCTCGGGTCGCCCCGCCGCGCCCGCGCAGAGTCACGCCGGACTCGCTCAGGATGCGGTGGATGAACCCGTAGGACCGGCCGGTAGAAGCGGCCAGGGCGCGGATGCTCTCACCCGCGGCATAGCGCTTCTTGAGATCGCCGGCCAGTTTTTCACGATCGGCCCCGGTGACCCGGGTGCCCTTCTTCAGTGTCTCGGCCACGAGTACCTCCTGTAGTGCCGGACTTCCGCAGCGTTACTCCGCCATGATCAGTCATTTCAGCGGGATCGGCTACCTACTCCACGGGAAAAGATCCGTACCCACCCAAATTAAGATCAGGCAAGTGCCACAAGATCGGAAAATTCCTCGCTCCACGCGTCTTCAGTTCCGTCTGGCAGCAAGATCACCCTATCCGGTGAAAGGGCATCAACGGCACCCTCGTCATGGGTAACCAGGACGATCGCTCCTGAATACGACCTCAGAGCCTCCAGAACCTGCTCGCGGCTGACCGGGTCGAGGTTGTTCGTGGGCTCGTCGAGCAGCAGGACGTTGGCGCTCGACAGCACCAGGATGGCCAGCGCCAGCCGGGTCTTCTCGCCACCGGAGAGCACCGAGGCCGGCTTGTCGACGTCGTCGCCGGTGAACAGGAACGAGCCGAGAACCTTGCGCAACTCGGTGTCGGTGAACGTGCCGCCCGCCGAGCGCATGTTCTCCAGGAGGGTGCGGGAGCCGTCGAGCGTCTCGTGCTCCTGGGCGTAATAGCCGATCTTGAGGCCGTGGCCGGGCTTGATCGCGCCGGTGTCGGGCTCCTCGATCCCGCCGAGCAGGCGCAGCAGCGTGGTCTTGCCCGCGCCGTTGAGCCCGAGGATGACGACCCGGTGACCTCGGTCGATGGCCACGTCGACGTCCGTGAAGACCTCCAGGGACCCGTACGACTTCGACAGGCCCTCGGCCATGAGCGGGGTGCGCCCGCACGGCTGCGGCTCGGGGAAGCGGAGCTTGGCGACCTTGTCGCCCTTGCGCTCCTCCTCGGTGCCGGCCAGCAGCCGGTGGGCGCGGCGCATCATGTCCTGGGCGGCCTTGGCCTTGGTCGCCTTGGCGCGCATCTTGTCGGCCTGCGCGAGCAGCGCGCCGGCCTGCTTCTCGGCGTTGGCCCGCTCGCGCTTGCGGCGCTTCTCGTCGGTCTCGCGCTGGGCCAGGTAGGCCTTCCAGCCGACGTTGTAGTGGTCGATGACGCACCGGTTGGCGTCCAGGTGCAGGACCTTGTTGACCGTGGCTTCAAGAAGCTGGACGTCGTGGCTGATGATCACCAAGCCGCCCTGATGGGATCGCAAAAAATCACGAAGCCACCCGATTGAGTCCGCATCTAGGTGGTTTGTCGGCTCATCGAGTAGGAGAGTTTCCGCTCCGCTGAAAAGAATTCGCGCCAATTCCACACGCCTGCGCTGACCGCCGGAAAGCGTTTCCAGCGGCTGCCCCAGCACGCGGTCGGGCAGGCCGAGGCTGGAGGCGATGGAGGCGGCCTCCGACTCGGCCGCGTAGCCGCCCAGCACGTGCATCTGGTCCTCCAGCCGACCGTACTGCCGCACCGCCTTCTCCCGGGTGCGGTCGTCGGCGGAGGACATGCCGAGCTCGGCCTGGCGCAGCTTGCGGATCACCTCGTCCAGCCCGCGGGCGGACAGGATGCGGTCGCGGGCCAGCACCTGGAGGTCGCCGGTGCGCGGGTCCTGCGGCAGGTAGCCGACGCTGCCGCTGGTGGTGACGCCGCCCGCGGCGGGCAGCGCCTCACCGGCCAGCACCTTGGTGAGGGTGGTCTTGCCGGCGCCGTTGCGGCCGACCAGACCGATCTTGTCGCCGGGGTTGACCCGGAAGGACGCGCTCTCGATGAGCAGCCGCGAACCGGCGCGCAGTTCGATGTCACTAGCAATGATCATGGTTGGCTCAGCACTCCCGAGCTAGGGAAACGAGGGATTTCAGAAGGCGTGCGACGCCGGTCAATCGGGAGTGTGCATACAGATCAGTGTAGGGCCCTGACCAAGAGTTATGACGGGCTCGGATGATCACCGCCGCCCAGGACGGCGAGCTACCTCGCACGTCACCACGAGACGGCTGTTGAATCGACTCAAACGCCGGGACCTCACCCACCCCGGCGCGGCTCGCTGGACGCCCGCACGACCAGGTCGGGCTGGAAGATGACCTGCCGGTGGCGGTGCCGCTCAGACTCGGTGACCTCCTCCAGCAGCAGCTCGATCGCGGTGCGGCCGAGCAGCTCGCGCGGCTGGCGCACCGACGACAGCGGCACGGCCGCCGCCGCCGCGAACTGGATGTCGTCGTAGCCGACGATGGCCATGTCGGCGGGCACCCGCAGCCCGCGGGCCGCCATGGCCTGGAGGAAGCCCAGCGCCACCACGTCGTTGGCGCAGAAGGCCGCCGTGGGGCGCTCGCCGGGCGGCATCGCGGCCAGCCGCTCGCCCGCCCGCCTGCCGGTGTCGAAGCTCAGCGTGGGCATCGCGCACGCGACCAGCTCGACGCCGTCGCCGGCGGCCTCGACGGCGCTCATGACGCCCGCGTGGCGGTCGGCGACCTGTTTGATCGACGGCGGCCCGCCGATGAACGCGATGCGCCGGTGCCCGCGCTCGATCAGGTGCTCCCCGGCGATCCGGCCGCCGAGCCGGTCGTCGACCGCCACCGAGCACTGGGCGCCGGAGGCGGCGCTGTCGACCAGCACCACGGGCGTGCCCCGGGCGGCCAGCTCGGTGAGGCGGGGGCTGGCGGCGTCGACGGGGGTGATGAGGATGCCGAGCACGCGCTGCTGTTCGAGCTGGTCGAGGTGGCGGCGCTCGCGGACCGGGTCGGCGCCGCTGTTGCACAGCACGACCATCGTGTCGTGCTCGTCGGCCGGGCCCTCGGCGCCCTGCGCGACGTCGGCGAAGAACGGGTTGGACACGTCCAGCACGACCAGCCCGACCGTGCGGCTGCGGCCGACGCGCAGGTGGCGGGCCACCTCGTTGCGGACGAAGCCCAGCTCGCGGATCGCCTGGAAGACCCGCTCCCGCGTGGCGGGCGAGACGATCTCGGGCCGGTTGAGCACGTTGCTCACGGTGCCGACCGAGACCCGCGCCAGCTGCGCGACCTCCTTGATGCTCCTGGTCCCCATTGATCCTCACGAGGCCGTGCCGCTGTGACGCGCCCCAGCATAGCGGCAATCAAGATTGTTTTGAATCGTCTCAAAGACCGGCTCAGGCCGTCATCCCGTCGAGCATCAGGCCCAGGAACCAGTCCGGGCGGGCCGCCACGTGCGGCGGCAGCGCCTCCGGATGGCAGGCGAACAGGTTGAGCGCGGCCACCACGTCGGCGGCGCCGACGTCGCCGCGCATGACGCCGTCGGCCTGGGCCCGGCGCACCAGCGCGTCGAGCCGC
Organism: Nonomuraea sp. NPDC023979; assembly: GCF_040639085.1. Taxonomy (NCBI): domain Bacteria; kingdom Bacillati; phylum Actinomycetota; class Actinomycetes; order Streptosporangiales; family Streptosporangiaceae; genus Nonomuraea; species Nonomuraea sp. NPDC023979. The sequence goes on along the minus strand of NZ_JBEZZG010000008.1, from coordinate 101,570 downwards.
TCCAGCCAGCGGGCGCGGGCGCGGATGAACCCGTCCTGATCCTCGTACGTCCCGTCCGGCAGCTCGGCGAGCGCGGCGGCGAGCGCGCCGCGCCCCGGGTCGGCCGCCCACAGCGCGAACGCGCGCACCCCCTGCCAGGCGTCGGGCGCCTCGGCGGCGGCCCGCTCGAGCGCCTCGGCCAGCGAGCCGACGTAGTGCTCGGCCACGGCCGCCACGAGCGCCTCCCGGTCGGGGAAGCGCCGGTAGAGCGTGCCGACGCCGACGCCCGCGCGACGGGCGATGAGCTCCATCGGGGCTCCGGTGCCGCGCTCGGCCATCACGGAGGCCGCCGCCTCGACGATCTTGGCCAGGTTGCGCCTGGCGTCCGCACGCACGACGCCCAGCGTACCGGGAGACAAGTGGACGATGCGATTCCGGTTACGGTACGGTCCAAGCGGAATCTCATCGTCCACTTAGGAGGTTGCCGTGATCGTGGTCACCGGCGCGACCGGTTCCATCGGCAGGGCCCTGACCGGGCTGCTGCCCCGCGAGGAGGTCGTGGCCGTGGTCCGCCGCCCGGCCGGGCTCGCGTGCGCGGAGGCCGTGGCCGACTTCGAGCGCCCCGAGACGATCGGCGGGCTGCTGTCCCCCGGCGACCGGCTGTTCCTCAACAGCTCCCTCTGGCCCGGCGTCGCCGACGCCCAGCGCGCCGTCGTCGACCTGGCCTCCGAGGCGGGCGTGGCCCAGATCGTGTCCGTCTCCGTCCGGGGCGCCCGGCCCGGCGGGCCGCTCGGCGCCGACCCGCACGGGCGCATCGACGACCACCTGCGGGCGTGCGGCGTCCCGTACGCGATCCTGCGGCCGAGCGGGTTCATGCAGAACCTGCCGGGCGAGGTGCGCGACGGCCGCTTCCACGGCTCGTACGGGGAGGCCCGGGTCAACTACATCGACACCCGCGACGTCGCGGCCGTCGCCGCCGCGCTGCTGACCGCCCCGGTGGGGCCGTCGGCGGTCCACGAGCTGACCGGGCCGGAGTCGTACACGCACGCGGAGATCGCCGCCGTGATCAGCGCCGCCGCCGGGAAGCCGGTCGCCTACGTGGACCTGCCGGTGCCCGAGATGACCGCCCACCTGGTCGCGCGGGGCCTGCCGGAGCCGGCCGCGGGCGCGCTGGCCGCCATGATGCGGGACATGGGGCGTACGGACTGGTGGTCGCTGAGCACGGCGGTCCGCGACCTCACCGGCCGCCCGCCCCGCACGCTGGCCGCCTTCGCCGCCGAGCACGCGGCCGCCTTCGCCTGACACCCGGCGGGCCGGGCGGGCCGGGCGGGCCGGGCGGGCCGGGCGGGCCGGGCGGGCCGGGCGGGAGGTCAGGCCGGGTCGGTGATCAGGATGCGGACGGCGCGGAACTGGCCCGGGGTGTCGCGGAGGACGGCCAGCCTGGGGTCCGGCACGTCCAGGAACGGCTCCGACTCCAGCGCGAACAGCGGCGCGAGCCTGCGGTCGGCGCGCAGCGCGTCGACCGCCTTGCGGTCACCGCCGAACACCACCGCCTCCAGCTCGCCGAGGTGCGGCGTCAGCACGCGCAGCGCCGTCTCGGCCGCCGCCTCGAACGCCTTGCCCGCCTGGTTCTCGCGGCGTCTGGCGAACCGCTGCTGCGACCAGCCGCCCGCCGCCGTGCGGCCCTGGACCAGCCGTGAGCCGGCCTTGGAGGCGACCAGCTCGCCCCCGTGGAACACCCCGGCCGCGTAGCCGCCGAGCCGCACCAGCACCACGCCCACCCGGCGGTCCTCCCGCGCATGCCCGGCCAGCCGGGTGACGTGCGGCGGCCCCGGGCGCATCGGCGGGAACGGCACGTGCAGCTCGGCCACCGCCCCGTCGGCCGCCGTGAGCCGGACCACCCGCTCGTCGCCGGTCGCCTCGAACGGCCCGTGACGTCCGGCGAACCCGTCGATCCACGGGTGCACCCGCTCCGGCGGCACGCTCACCCAGCGGCCGCCGCCCTTCGCCGGCCGGGCCCTCACGCGGGCACGTCGCCGTCCGCCGCCGCCCTGCTGTGGCCCGGATCGCGGCCCGAATCGTGGCCCAGGCCGCGGCCGAAGGTCCGGTCGACGGCGATGCGGGTCAGCCAGCCGAGCCCGGCGGTGAACAGCGGCGGCCACACGACAGGCCCGAACGTGTAGCCGACCAGCACCGCCAGCGGGATCCACACGCGGTGCACGGCCTGGTGGACGAGGCCGGGCGGGCGTGCCCCGGCGAGCCCCGCCAGGCTCGGCAGCGCGAAGAACGCCAGCGCCGCGGCCGTCGTCGGCAGGCCGTACTTGACGCTCTCGAACACGGCGAACGCCGCCAGGAACAGGGCCGGCGCCCCCCAGGCGATCCGCCGCGGCAGATCGCGGCTCGCCGGCACGTCGCGCGTGTGTTCGGGTGTCACGGGACCAGCGTAGACCCGAACGGCATTCCCCTTCGAGCGGGTGGGAAATACCGCGAGAAATGTCGGTGAACTTCGCCGCACCGCCCTTCCCCGCGTGCTCGGGTGACACCATCATCTCAACGTGTCCTCCCTGCTCACCGGCCCTGTCGTGGACCTCGACACCGGATCGGTCATCGCCTACCCCGCGCTTCTGGACGCCTCGGGCCAGCTGCGGGCCGCGCCGCTTCCGATGGTGCTGGAGCTGCCCATGCGGGTGGTGCTGTCGGGCGCCGGGGCGCTCGTCCCGCTGCACGAGGCGCTGCGCCGCGCCCGGAGGCATCCGCGCGAGGCGATCCTGCTGCTGTCGGGGCCGTGCGCGGTGACCGACCGGCCGGTGCTGAAGGTGGCGCTGGACGGGCTGCGCAACCTCGGCTACCTGCTCGGCTTCGGCGGCGCCGGGGCGGAGAGCGTGCCGCTCGACCTCATCGCCGACACGGCCCCGTACCTGGTGGCGATGGCCCCCGACCTGATCGCGCGGGCGCCGCGCGACCACCGGGCGGCGGCGGTGGCGCAGGGGCTGACGGCGCTGGCGCGCGGCGTCGGCGCGCACGTGCTGGCCCCCGGCGTGGAGGACCCGGCGCAGCTGGAGGCCGCACGCGGGTGGGGGGTGCGGCTGGCGCACGGGCCGCTGCTCGCGCCCGGCCCGGACGGCCGGGTGCGGGTGCCGCTGCCACCCGCCGACGACTCCCCCGCGGCCGTCATGCTCGGGCCGCGCGTGCAGGAGCTGCTGCTGCCCGCGGTGACGCTGCCGGTGGCGGCGACCGCGGAGGAGGCGGTGGAGGCGTTCGGGCACGAGCCGACGATCACCAGCGTCATCCTGGTGGACGAGTACCAGCGGCCCAAGGGCAGCCTGGACCGCAGCCGGTTCCTGCTGTCGATCGCCTCCCGCTACGGGCACGCCCTGCACGGCTCGAAGCCCGCGCAGCGGCTGGCCGACCCGCCGCGCACGGTGCCGAAGACCACCCCGGCGGTGGCGGCCATGCAGGCGGCCGGCCGCGACGCGCTGCGCGTCTACGACGACCTGGTGGTGACCGACGAGCTGAGCCGCTGCCTGGGCATCGTCCGCGTGTCGGACCTGATCCGCGAGGTGGCGGCGATGCGCTCGTAACGACTCGGTCCCGGAGCTGGGCACGGCCGCGGGGCCGGGATAGGAAGAGGGCGTGACTCCTCGGCTGAACAGACGGGCCCTGCTCGGCGCGGGAGTGCTGGCGAGCGTGGCCGCCTGCACGTCCTCCCCTGCTGCCTCCCCTGCCGCTCCGCCTCCCTCCGCTGGAGCCTCCGCCGGGGGGTCCGCCGGGGGTTCCGCGCCGCCTTTCGACCCTCAGGACTGGGAGTCCGTACGCGCCCAGTTCGCGCTCGACCCCAAGTACGCGCAGTTCGCGGCGTTCATCCTGGCACCCGCCCCGGCGATGGTCCGCGAAGCCGTCCAGAAGCACCGCGACGCCCTGGACCGAAACCCGCACTACCTGCCGGACGGCGGCGACCCCGACGAGGCGATCCGCGCGGCCGCCGCCCGCCATCTGGGCGCCGAGCCGTCCGGCATCGCGCTGACCGACAGCACCACGATGGGCCTCGGCCTGCTCTACTCCGGCCTGCGGCTGCGCGAGGGCCAGGACGTGCTCACCACCGAGCACGACTTCCTGGCCACCCACGAGGGCCTGCGCCTGCTCGCCCGGCGCACGGGGGCCGAGGTGCGCCGGGTCAGGCTGTACGACGACCCGGCGCGGGCGTCGGCCGGCCGGATCGTCACCGCGATCAGGGAGGGCCTGCGCGACCGCACGCGGATCGTCGCGATCACCTGGGTGCATTCGAGCACCGGCGTCCGCCTGCCCGTCCGGGAGATCGCCGACATGCTCGCCGACGTCAACCGGTCACGCGACGAACACGACCGGGCGCTGCTGTGCGTCGACGGCGTGCACGGCTTCGGCGCGATGGCCGACGGCGTGGCCGAGCTCGGCTGCGACTTCCTGGTCAGCGGCACGCACAAGTGGCTGTTCGGGCCGCGCGGCACCGGCATCGTGTGGGGCCGCGCCTGGGACGCGCTCGACCCCGTCATCCCGGCCTTCAGCCAGGGCGCGTTCGAGGCGTGGCGCACCGGCGAGCCGCCCGCGCGCACCGACGCCCGCCTGGCGACCCCGGGCGGCTACAAGGCGTTCGAGCACCGGTGGGCGATGCCGGCGGCGTTCGGGTTCCAGGAGGTCATCGGCCTGGACCGGATCCAGCGGCGCACCCAGGAGCTGGCCACCCGGCTCAAGGCCGGCCTGGCCGGTCTGCCGCACGTCACGCTCGCCACCCCCGCCGACCCCGCGCTCTCGGCCGGCCTGGTGTGCGTCTCGGTCGACGGCATGCAGCCCGGGGAGGCGATGCAGCGGCTGCGCGCCGGCATGATCGACACGAGCCTCACCCCGTACGACCCGCCGCTGTTGCGGTTCGGCACCAGCATCGTCACCACCCCCGAGCAGGTCGACCAGGCCGTCGAGGCGGTGAAGAAGCTCGGCTAGCGCCGCCCCGGGCCTCACAGGCGGGTCCATCGCTGGTTGGGCGCCCCGCTACAGGACCAGATCTGGAGCCTGGCGCCGTTGGCCGTGGCGTTGCCGGACACGTCCAGGCACTTGCCCGCGCCGACGGCGGTGATGCTGCCGTCGGCGTTGAAGCGCCATTTCTGGTTGCTCTGACCGTTGCAGTCCCAGATGATGACGCCGGTGCCGTCGGCGGTGGCGGCCCTGTCGACGTCCAGGCACTTGCCGCCGTAGACGCGCAGTTCGCCGGCGGCGGTGGCGGTCCACTGCTGGTTGCTCTGGTGGTGGCAGTCCCAGATCACCACCTGGGTACCGCTGACCTGGGACGCGCCGGACACGTCCAGGCACCTGCCGGAACCGGCGCCCTGGATCCGGGTGGCGGGCGGCGCGGGGGTGCCGCCGCTGACCCGGAACACGGCGGTGCCGTGGGGCGGGACGCTCGCCGAGATGGTCCCGGTGGTCGTGGTGACGGCGTTCGTCCAGGCGTCGCGGAGCGTGAACGGGCCGCCGGTCAGGCCGACGGCGGAGGCGGTGGTGCTGATCGTGGTGGTGGCGCCGCCCTGGTTGAACAGCGCCACCGCGACGTCGCCGTTGCTGAGCCGCTTGGCCAGCACGCGGCGGGTTCCGTCGTGGCTGACCTGGGTGGCCTGCAGGCCGAGCGGGTCCTGGTTGACGGCGATCAGGTTCTGATTCTTCATGATCGTCGCGGTGGCGGCGTCCATGTTCCGGACGTCGTTCCCGGCGATCAGCGGGGCGGCCATGACGGCCCACAGGGCGAAGTGGCTGCGCATCTCGGTGTCGTTCATGCCGCCCCGGCCGACGACCATCATGTCGGGGTCGTTGAACTGCCCCGGCCGGGCGTTGCCCGCGAGGGGGACGTTGACGTCGACGATGTTCTGGATGCCCATCGGGTAGCCGTTGGTCTGGCCCGTGTTCCAGGCGTTGGTGATGTCCTCGGTCGTACGCCAGATGTTGGCGACGTCGCCCCAGTCGCGGCGCGGGCCGGTCTTCTCGTGAATGCTGTTGGGGTTGATGCTGTAGAGGATCGGCCGGCCGGTGGCGGCCAGGGCGTCCCGCATCTTGGCGAAGGTGCGCACCTGGTCGTCGATGGTGCCGGTGGGCGAGCACCAGTCGTACTTGAGGTAGTCGACGCCCCAGGCGGCGAACTGCCGGGCGTCCTGGACCTCGTGGCCGAGGCTCCCGGTCGCCCCCGGGTAGGAGCCGAAGTACTGGGCGCAGGTCCGGTCCAGGGGCGCCTGGTAGAGGCCGAACTTCAGGTTCCTGGCGTGCAGGTAGTCGCCGAGCGCCTTCATGCCGCTCGGGAACCGGGACGGGTTGGCCCGCAGGTTTCCGGCGGAGTCACGGGCCGGGTCGAACCAGCAGTCGTCGACCACGACGTACTGGTATCCCAGGTCACGCATGCCGGAGCTGACCAGCGCGTCGGCCGTCTGCTTGATCAGCGTCTCGTTGATGTTGCAGCCGAAGGTGTTCCAGGTGTTCCATCCCATCGGCGGGGTGCGGCCCACGCCGTTGTCCAGCGCCCGCGCGGGTGTGGCCGGGCCGACCGCCACGACTGTGGTCGCCAGGGCCAGGATGGCGGCGGCGGCGTGGACCAGGGGGAGGCGCGTTCGGTTCCTGTCCATCGATGTCTCACCTCGGGGGTCGAAGGGGCGGGGTCGGTCCTTCCGCCAGGTCACCGGAAGGAGGCGTCGTCGACGTAGAGGCCGTCGGTCCCAGCGACGGTCTCGACGTAGAAGGAGGCGCCGGTCAGCGTTCCGGTCCAGGAGACGGTCGTGGTGCCGGTGAGCTGGGTCCAGCCGTTCGCGCCGACGGTTCGCGCCGGGGTGAGCTGGTGGTAGTTCGTGGCGCCGTTCGCCGTGACCGCCAGGGTCGCCTTCGCGCTGGGGGTTCCGCTCTGCGACCGCACCCAGACGCTCGTGGTGTAGCTCCTGCCGTTGGCGAGCCGCCCGGTCAGGCTCTGGTGGGGGCCGTTCCAGGCCGCGGTACGGCCGGAGTTGAGCAGGGACCGGCTGCCCGTGCGGGCGACGTCGGCGGCGGAGGTCAGGGTGCCTCCGGAGGTGGTCCAGCCCGTCGTGCCGTCCTCCATGCCGCCGTTCGTCAGCAGCTCGGCGCCGCTGCCGCCGCTCGGCGTGAACTGCCACCAGCCGAGGTTGAGCAGGTAGCCGCTGCCGCCGGTGAACCGGAGGTAGAGGTCATGGGTGCCGGTCGCCCCGGACACCGGGCAGGTGACCGAGGCCCAGTTCTGCCACCCGCCGGTGCCGGTGACGGCGCAGGTGCCCACGAGGGCGCCGGTGGCGCTGCCGAGCCGCAGCTCGATCCGGCCCCCGCTGGTGGCCGAGGCGACGCGGGCGGTGAAGGAGGAGGCGCCGTTGCCGAAGGCGACGCCCTTGACCTTGAGGTGGTCGCCGTTCTCGATGAAGCCCACGTTCAGGCCGCCTTCCTCGGAGGGTTCGGTCTCGACCCCGGAGGACCAGGCCATGGTCTCGGCCTCCTGCCGGACGAACGGGTCGAGGGTGCCGATCTGCGGCGGCCCGGCGGTGGTCATGTTGATGACGGGGATGGTGCCGTCGGCGTTGTACGTGAACTTCTCCACGGCCACCGACCTGGTGAAACCGCCTCCGCCGGGGAGGGCGCCGTTGTGGTAGAAGAAGTACGACCCGCCGGCGAAGTCGACGATCCCGGCGTGGTTGGTGAAGCTGCTCCCCTGCCTGGGCATGATCGTTCCCCGGTAGGTCCAGGGGCCGGTGGCGGTGGGCGCCGTCGAGTAGGCGATGAACTCGGAGCAGCATTCGGCGGCGAACACGTTGTAGTAGAGGCCGTTGCGCTTGAAGACCCAGGGGGCTTCCTCGTAGAGGGTCGGGCGGGCGGCGTTGCCGGTGCGCGTGCCGTAGCCCGCGGTGGTGAGGGGGATCTGGGTGGGGCTGCCGGAGTAGGAGATCATGTCCGTGTTCAGCCGGACGTACCAGAGGCGGGGGTTGCCCCAGTACAGGTAGGCCTGGCCGTTGTCGTCGATGAGGACGTTGGGGTCGATCTCGCCGTTGTTGACCAGCGGGCGCCCGATGGCGTCCCGGAAGGGCCCGGTCGGGCTGTCGGCGACCGCGACGCCGATGGCCATCGAGCCGCTGGCACGGTCGCGGACCGGCACGTACCAGTAGAAGCGGCCGTTGCGGTGGGTGACGTGACCCGCCCAGGCGTTGGCGTCGGCCCAGGCGAAGGTGGCCAGGCTCAGGGGCGAGCCGTGGTCCGTCCAGTTGGCCATGTCCGAGGAGGAGTAGACACGCCAGTCCCGCATGGTGAAGTACGTGGAGCCGTCCTCGTCGTGTCCGGTGTAGACGTAGACCCGGCCGTCGTGGACGAGTGGCGCGGGGTCGGCCGTGTAGATGGTCTGCACGATCGGGTTGTCGGCTCCGGCCGCCGACGGGAACAGCACGGCCGGAAGCAGCAGGCCGACGGCACACAGAAGCGTGCGCAGGGCGGATCTCACCGGTTGTCCTCCTCCGACTTGCGCTGTTAGCGCTAACATTCGGTACCGCAGAGCGCCCCTCCGAGGGGCCCGATGTGCCGGAGTACATCCGAGGTCCGGCCCCGCGTCAACGACAGGAATCCCCCTCGCCACCGCCCCCCTGCCTCACCTGGCGCGCTCTCCCCCGCCCGGGTGAAAGTTTCACCCGGGCAGCGGCGGCGGCGTGCGTCAGACGACGCGGCTGACCAGGCCCGTGTCGAGGCAGTAGTGGGCGCCCAGGACCGTCGCGCGCCCGCGCAGCAGCGGGTCGTCGCGCAACTCCCGCACCGTGGCGGCGGTGTGGGCGCGCGTCATCGCGGCCACGTCGCCACCCGAGCTCTCGTACGCGCCCGCCAGCGCCGCCACGACGGCGGGCAGCTCCCCCGGCAGCGTGGCGCGCTCGCGCAGGGCCGTCGCCGCCGCCGTCACCGCGCCGCAGCGCTGATGCCCGAGCACCAGCACGAGCGGCGCGCCCAGCGCGTGCGGGCCGTACTGGACGGCGGCCCTGACCAGCGAGTCGAGCGTGTGCGCGGCAGTGCGGACGACGAGCAGGTCGCCGAGCCCGGCGTCGAACACCACCTCGGGCGGCACCCGCGAGTCGACGCACGACAGCACCACCGCGAACGGCGCCTGCGCCCGCGCCACCTGCCGCCGCCGCTCCACGTCCTGCCCGGCCCGGCCGGGAGTCCCGGCCGCCCAGCGGCGGTTGCCGCGCTTGAGCCACGTCCACGCGTCGCGCACGGTGAAAGCGCGGCGGGCGCACCGCTCCGTAACAGGTCGGATACTCACGGACCGGTACGTTCCCGCCCGGAACAGGCGATTACCTGACGGCGCAGGCAGAGGTCACAGGCGGCAGGCGTAGATGTCGGTGACCAGGATGGCCCTTGCGCCGATGTCCCACAGCTGGTCCATCACCTGCTGGTGCCCCCGGCGCCGGACCATGGCGCGCACGGCCACCCAGCCCTCCCGGTGCAGCGGCGAGACCGTCGGCCCCTCCATGCCCGGCGTGAGCGCGATGGCCTCCTCGATCCGCTCGGCGCGGATGTCGTAGTCCATCATCACGAAGTCGCGGGCGTGCACGACCCCCTGCAGCCGGCGCACGAGCTGCTCGACGCCGTTGGTCGCCGGGGCGGTGTGCTGCTTGATGAGCACCGCCTCCGACTTCATGATCGGGTCGCCGAACACCTCCAGGCCGACGTTGCGCAGCGTCGTGCCGGTCTCCACCACGTCGGCCACCGCGTCGGCCACGCCGAGCCTTATGGCGGTCTCGACCGCGCCGTCGAGCTTGATGACGCGCGCGTCGACGCCCTGGTCGGACAGGTATTTCTCCAGCAGGCCCGCGTAGGCGGTGGCCACCCGCAGCCCCTGCAGGTCCTTGACGGACGTCATCGTGCCGGCCCGGGTGGCCAGACGGAAGGTGGAGGCACCGAAGCCGAGCGGCATGACCTCCTCGACCGACGCGCCGGAGTCGACGAGCATGTCGCGGCCGGTGATGCCGGCGTCGAGCGTGCCCTCCCCGACGTAGACGGCGATGTCGCGCGGGCGCAGGAAGAACAGCTCGCAGCCGCTCTCCTCGTCGACGACGACGAGCTCCTTGCTGTCTCTGCGGGACCGGTAGCCGGCCTCCTTGAGCATGACTTGGGCGGCCTCACTGAGAGTGCCCTTGTTCGGTACGGCCAGGCGAAGCATGTCTGATTCCTCGGTGTCCAGAGTCGTTGCGGAAGACCGGAGGCGGGCGCGGGGGCGCCCTAGAGATGCTTGTAGACCTGGTCCAGGCCGATCCCCTTGGCGATCATGAGCACCTGGACGTGGTAGAGGAGCTGGGAGATCTCCTCGGCTGCCCGGTCGTCAGACTCGTGCTCGGCCGCCATCCAGCTCTCGGCGGCCTCCTCGACGACCTTCTTGCCGATGGCATGGACGCCGGCGTCGATGGCGGCCACGGTGCCGGAGCCGGCGGGCCGGGTCCGGGCCTTCTCGGACAGCTCGGCGAACAGCTCTTCGAAGGTCTTCATGATCTCTCTCGTCGATCGGCTGGCGTGCGGTAACAGCCTAGTCGCCGCGCGACCCCGCTTCGTGCCGCGTCCGCCAGCCGAGACGCCCGCGAGTCGCGCGGGGCCCGTGCCTGGCGGCAGGCGGGGGCCGAGGCCGGTGACGGCGTGGCGGCGGCCGTCCGGACCGGGAACGGCCCGTACGTCGTGCAGGCAGGCCACCGGCGGGCGGGTGAGGTGCGCCCGCCGAGGTGCGGGAACGCGGACGCCCGCCGTGCCCGGGAGGACCGGGCGCGGCGGGCGTCGGACGAACTCATGGGGCGGTGCCGCCCCGGGAATCAGCGCTCGTAGCGGCGGGCGGAGCCGCCCCGGCGGAAGCCGCCGTTGCCACGGTCGTCGGCGCGGAAGCCGCCCCGCTGGCCGCGGTCGTCGGGACGGGCGCCGCCGGAGCGGTAGCCGTCACGGGGACGGTCGTCCGTGCGGACGCCGCGCTCGCGGTCGGCCGAGAACGGGCGGCCACGGTCGGTGGAGTGGCGGCGGTCGTCGGAGCGGAACCCGCCACGCGGCCGGTCACCCTCACGGAACCCGCCACGCCCACGGTCGCCGCCGGAGAAACCGCCACGGTCGCCGTCGTTGCGGAAGCCGCCGCGGTCGCCACCACCGGAGTAGCCACCACGGTCACCGTCGTTGCGGAACCCACCGCGGTCACCGTCGTTGCGGTAACCGCCGCCGGAGTAGCCGCCGCGGTCGCCGTCGTTGCGGTAGCCACCACGGTCACCGCCGCGGTCGCCGCCGCCGGAGAAGCCGCCGCGGTCGCCGTCGTTGCGGTAGCCACCACCACGGGGACGGTCGCCGCCGGAGCGGCGGTCGTCGCCGAACGTGCGGGGCTCGTCGTGACGGCGCGGGTAGCGGTCGTCGGTGCGGCGCTGGCCGCCGAACGAGCCGTCCTCGGTCCGGCGCGGGCCGGCGAAGGGCGGGCGGTCGCCGTCGTGGCGGCGCGGGCGGCGCTCGCCGTCGAACTCACGGCGCGGACGCCGGCCGCGGCGCTCGGAGCCGGTGTGGCCGCCTTCGCGCCGGGGGCGCAGCGGCTTGCGCACGTCGGGCTCCCACACGGGGATGGCCTCGCCGCTGGGCGTGCGGGCCCCGGCGATCTCGGCCAGGCGCGGGTGGCCGGGCGTCGCCTTGAGGCGGAACGGGTGGATGCCCGCCCGCCGGGTCAGCGCGTCGGTGGAGCGGCGCTCGTTCGGGAGCACCAGCGTGACGACGGTGCCCTTCTCGCCGGCGCGGGCGGTGCGGCCGCCGCGGTGCAGGTAGCTCTTGTGGTCCTGCGGCGGGTCGACGTGCAGGACGAGGCTGATGTTGTCGACGTGGATGCCGCGGGCGGCCACGTCGGTGCAGACGAGCACGTTGACCGAGCCCTCGCGGAACTCGGCGAGGATGCGGGTGCGCTGGTTCTGGCGCTTGCCGCCGTGCAGGCCGCCGGCCTTGACGCCGACGCGGGCGAGCTGCTTGCACAGCCGGTCGACGCCGTGCTGGGTGCGGACGAAGATGATCGTACGGCCCTCGCGGTTGGCGATCTCGGCCGTGACGTCGAACTTGTCGTCGCGCGTCACCTGCATGACGTGGTGTTCCATCGTGTCGACCGGAGAGGTCGCGGGGGCGACGGAGTGGGTGATCGGGTCCTTCAGGAAGCGCTGCACGAGCTTGTCGACGTCGCCGTCGAGCGTGGCGGAGAACAGCAGCCGCTGACCGTCGGCCGGGGTCTGCGCGAGCAGCTCGGTGACGACGGGGAAGAAGCCGAGGTCGCACATGTGGTCGGCCTCGTCCAGGACGCTGATCTCGATGTCCTCCAGCGAGCACTCGCCCTGCCGGATGAGGTCGCCGAGACGGCCCGGGGTGGCGATGACGACGTCGACGCCGCGGCGCAGCGCCTCGATCTGCTTGCCCATGGACATGCCGCCGACGACGACCTTCATGCGCAGGCCGAGGCCGCGGCCGAGGGGCTCGATGGCGTCGTGCACCTGGAGCGCGAGCTCACGGGTGGGGACGAGGATCATGGCGCGGGGCCGGCCGGGGGCCGGCTTGACGCCGGCGAGGCGGGCCATCGTGGGCAGGCCGAAGGCCAGCGTCTTGCCGGAGCCGGTCTGGCCGCGGCCGAGGACGTCGGCGCCGGAGAGCACGTCCGGGATCGTCGCGCTCTGAATGGGGAACGGGCTGTCGATTCCCTGCCGGGAGAGGCCGCTGATGAGCGGCTTGGGCAGGCCGAGCAGCTCGAACTCGGACGGGCCCTGCTCAGGGGTCGTCTCGGGCAGGGCAGCGTCAAGCATGGTCACGAACTTCGTGCCTTTCAGTCGAAGTGGCACGTCACTTCTGCGAAAGGACGAGCCAGGACGTACGGCGGCCTTGCCGTACACGGTGCAGTGCGCCCGCCGTGGGGGCGAGCGGAGGGGGAGGCGCACCTGGGCGCCGGCCGCAGGCGGCGCGGGACGCGCGATGAGGCGTCAGGTGTCCCTGGTGCCAACGCGGGGAGGATCAAGACTATTCCCCGTCGGGGCGCCGGACTTTCCGGATCCCCTGGCATGCTGAAGCGGCTGACGCGGAGCGCCAGCCGACCAGCGGTAAAAGATCAGACGTTGAAGCCTAGCATACGAAGCTGCTCACGGCCCTCATCGGTGATCTTGTCCGGGCCCCACGGCGGCAGCCAGACCCAGTTGATCTTCACATCGGAGACCATGCCCTCCAGGGCGGAGTGCGCCTGGTCCTCGATGACGTCGGTCAGCGGGCAGGCCGCGCTGGTCAGCGTCATGTCGATGGTGGCCACCGGCTTGGCGCCGCCGTCGGCCGGGTCGAGGTTGAGGCCGTAGATCAGGCCGAGGTCGACGACGTTGATGCCGAGCTCGGGGTCGACGACGTCCTTGAGCGCCTCCATGACCTCTTCGACGCTCGCCTCGCCGTCGAAGCCGGTCGGGGTCTCGACGGGCTTGCTCATCGTGCAGCACTCCTCACTACAGCGTCCTTGTAGGCCATCCACGACAGCAGCGCGCACTTCACGCGGGCCGGGAACTTGGCCACCCCGGCGAACGCGACCGCGTCGCCGAGCACGTCCTCGTCGGCCTCCACCTGTCCCCTGCCCTGCATGAGCCGGGTGAACTCGTCGACCACCGACAGGGTCTCCTCGACGGTCGAGCCGGCGGTCAGCTCGTGCAGCACCGAGGCGGCGGCCTGGCTGATGGAGCAGCCCTGGCCGTCGTAGGAGACGTCCTCGATGCGGCCCGCGTCGCCCACCTTGACGCGCAGCGTGATCTCGTCGCCGCACGTGGGGTTCACGTGGTGAACCTCGGTGTCGTACGGCTCGCGCAGCCCCCGCCCCTGCGGGTGCTTGTAGTGCTCCAGGATCAGCTCCTGGTACATCGACTCGCCGATCATGGCTATGCGAACACCTTCTGTACGTGGTGGAGGCCGCGCACCAGGGCGTCGACCTCGCCCGTGGTGTTGTACAGGTAGAACGACGCCCTGGTGGTCGCCGGTATTCCGAACCTGAGGTGCAGCGGGCGCGCGCAGTGGTGGCCGACCCGCACGGCGATGCCGAACCGGTCGTCGAGGATCTGGCCCACGTCGTGCGGGTGGATCCCCTCCAGCGTGAACGCCAGCGTGCCGCCCCGCAGGTCGAGGGAGTCGGGCCCGATCAGGCGCAGGCCGGGCACCTCGCGCAGCGCGTCGAGCGCGTAGGCGGTGAGCTCGCGCTCGTGGGCCTCCACGGCCGCCATGCCGATGCCGGTCAGGTAGTCGACGGCCGCGCCGAGCCCGATGGCCTCGACGATCGGCGGGGTGCCGGCCTCGAACTTGTGGGGCGCGGGCGCGTACGTCGAGCGGTCCATCCAGACCGCCTCGATCATCTCGCCGCCGCCGAGGAACGGCGGCATGGCCTCCAGCAGCTCGCCGCGCGCCCACAGCACGCCGATGCCGGACGGGCCGACCATCTTGTGGCCGGTGAAGGCCACGAAGTCGGCGTCCAGCGCCGCCATGTCCACGGGGTGGTGCGGGACGGACTGGGAGGCGTCGAGCAGGACCAGCGCGCCGGCCCGGCGGGCGAGCGCGACCACGTCGGCGACCGGGTTGACGGTGCCGAGCACGTTCGACTGATGCGCGACCGAGACGATCTTCGTGCGTTCGGTGACGACGCCGTCGGCGAGGTCGAGCCGGCCCTCGTCGGTGACGCCGAACCACTTCAGCGTCGCGCCGGTGCGCTGCGCGAGCATCTGCCACGGCACGATGTTGGAGTGGTGCTCCATCTCGGAGATGACGATCTCGTCACCGGGGCCGAGCGTGAAGCGCGGGTCGGCGCACGCCGGGTTGCCGAAGCTGTAGGCGACGAGGTTGAGCGCCTCGGAGGCGTTCTTGGTGAAGACCACCTCGTCGCGCGACGGGGCGCCGATGAACGCGGCGACCTTGTCGCGCGCGCTCTCGTACGCCTCGGTCGACTCCGAGCCCAGCACGTGCATGGCGCGCCCGACGTTGCTGTAGTGCATCGCCAGGTGCTCGCGCATGGTCTCGACGACCGATGTGGGCTTCTGCGAGGAGTTGCCCGAATCGAGGTAGACGAGCGGACGCCCGCCGGGCAGCTCGCGGGAGAGGACCGGGAAGTCTTTCCTGATCCTCTCCACGTCCAAGCTGGTGGAAGTCATGCAGATGCCTTCGTGTACTGCTCGTAGCCCTCGGCCTCGAGCTTGTCGGCCAGCTCCGGCCCGCCCTCCTCCACGACCCGGCCGGCCGCGAAGACGTGCACGAAGTCGGGCTTCACGTAGCGCAGGATGCGGGTGTAGTGGGTGATGAGCAGCACGCCGGTCTCGCCGGAGGCGCGGAAGCGGTTGATGCCCTCCGACACCACGCGCAGGGCGTCGACGTCGAGGCCGGAGTCGGTCTCGTCGAGCACCGCGATCTTCGGCTTGAGCAGCTCGAGCTGGAGGATCTCGTGGCGCTTCTTCTCGCCGCCGGAGAAGCCCTCGTTCAGGTTGCGCTGGGCGAAGGCCGCGTCGATGGCCAGGGCGTCCATGCCGCTCTTGAGGTCCTTGGCGAACTCGCGCAGCTTGGGCGCCTCGCCGCGGACGGAGGTGACGGCCGAGCGCAGGAAGTTGGACACCGACACGCCGGGGACCTCGACCGGGTACTGCATGGCGAGGAACAGGCCGGCGCGGGCGCGCTCGTCGACCGACAGCTCCAGCAGGTCGACGCCGTCGAGCAGCACCTCACCGCCGGTGATCGTGTACTTCGGGTGACCGGCGATCGCGTAGGCGAGCGTGGACTTGCCCGAGCCGTTGGGGCCCATGATGGCGTGGGTCTCGCCGGCCTTCACGGTCAGGTTGACGCCGCGCAGGATTTCCTTGTCCTCGACGGCGACCTTCAGGTCACGGATCTCAAGGGTGGACATGTGTTTATGACTCCTTCGAGAGCGAGACGAGGACGTCGTCGCCGTCGATCTTGACTGTGTAGACGTTCACGGGCTTGGTCGCGGGCGGGCCGGTGGGCTTGCCGGAGCGGATGTCGAAGCACGAGCCGTGCAGCCAGCACTCCAGGGTGCCGTCGTACACCTCGCCCTCGCTGAGCTTGACCTCGGCGTGCGAGCAGATGTCGTGCAGGGCGAACACCTCGTCGCCCTTGCGCACCAGCGCCACGGGGGTCTCGCCCACCTCGACGCCGATCACCCCCTCGTCGGGGATGTCGCTGACCTTGCACACCTTCTCGTAGCCGCTCATCGTGCGAGCTCCGCCTCCACCGCGTTCATCACGCGCTCGCGCAGCTCCTCGACCTGGATCTTCTCGATGAGCTGGCCGAGGAAGCCGCGGATGACCAGGCGGCGGGCCTCGTCGAACGGGATACCGCGGGCCTGGAGGTAGAAGATGTGCTCGTCGTCGAGGCGGCCCGACGTCGAGGCGTGCCCCGCGCCGGCGACCTCGCCGGTGAGGATCTCCAGGTTGGGCACCGAGTCGGCGCGGGCGCCGTCGGTGAGGATGAGGTTGCGGTTGAGCTCGTAGGTGTCGGTGCCCTCGGCCGCGACCCTGATGATCACGTCGCCGATCCAGACGGCGTGGGCGCCCTCGCCCTGGAGCGCGCCGCGGTAGTCGACGTTGCTCTTGCAGTTGGGCTGCGAGTGGTCGACGAGCAGGCGGTGCTCCAGGTGCTGGCCCGCGTCGACGAAGTAGACGCCGGACAGGTCGGCGTCGCCGCCGGGCGCGGTGTAGGACACGCTGGGCGACAGCCGCACCAGGTCGCCGCCCAGGGTCACCACGAAGCTCCGGAACGTGGCGTCCTTGGCGAGCTGGGCGTGGTGGTGGGAGACGTGCACGGCGTCGTCGGCCCAGTCCTGGAGGCTGACGACCTTGAGCGTGGCGCCGTCGCCGACGACGAACTCGACGTTGTCGGCGTAGACGGCGCTGCCCTCGTGCTGGACGACCACGGTCGCCTGCGCCATCGGCTCGACGACGACCACGATGTGGCCGTACGCCGCGCCCTCGCCGCCGTTGCCCTTGATCTCGACGGTGATCGCGTCGCCGGGCACGGCCTCCTTCGGCACGGTCACGACCAGCGCCTTCTCGAAGCCGTTGTAGGCCTGGGCGCTGACCCGGTCGGCGGGCACGTACGCCTTGCCGATGCGCTCGTCGTCGCGGCCGACCCACTCGGCCCGCACGCCCTCGGGCGTGTAGACCTGGGTGACCACCTGGCCGCTGGCCGCGGCCTGGCCGTTGTGCAGCCCCTTCAGGCGCGACAGCGGCGTGAAGCGCCACGCCTCCTCGCGACCCGTGGGGACCTCGAAGTCGGCCAGGTCGTACGACGCCTTCTCGTGCAGGGTCGACAGGGGCTTCTCGTTCAGGCCCATCAGCCGACGGCTCCTTCCATCTGCAGCTCGATCAGCCGGTTCAGCTCGAGCGCGTATTCCATGGGCAGCTCACGCGCGATCGGCTCCACGAAGCCGCGCACGATCATCGCCATCGCCTCGTCCTCTTCGAGCCCGCGGCTCATGAGGTAGAACAGCTGGTCCTCGCTGACCTTGGAGACCGTGGCCTCGTGGCCCATCGAGACGTCGTCCTCGCGGACGTCGACGTACGGGTAGGTGTCGGAGCGGCTGATCTGGTCGACGAGCAGGGCGTCGCACTTGACGGTGCTGGCGCTGCCGTGGGCGCCCTCCTCGATCTGCACGAGACCGCGGTAGGAGGTGCGGCCGCCGCCGCGCGCCACCGACTTGGAGATGACGCTGGAGCTCGTGTTGGGCGCCAGGTGCACCATCTTGGAGCCGGCGTCCTGGTGCTGGCCCTCGCCGGCGAACGCGACGCTCAGCGTCTCGCCCTTGGCGTGCTGGCCCATCAGGTAGACGGCCGGGTACTTCATGGTGACCTTGGAGCCGATGTTGCCGTCGATCCACTCCATGGTCGCGCCCTCGTAGGCGACGGCGCGCTTGGTGACCAGGTTGTAGACGTTGTTCGACCAGTTCTGGATGGTCGTGTAACGGCAGCGGGCGTTCTTCTTCACGATGATCTCGACGACCGCGGAGTGCAGCGAGTCGGAGGAGTAGATCGGCGCGGTGCAGCCCTCGACGTAGTGCACGTAGCTGTTCTCGTCGACGATGATGAGCGTCCGCTCGAACTGGCCCATGTTCTCGGTGTTGATCCGGAAGTAGGCCTGGAGCGGGATCTCGACCTCGACGTTCGGCGGCACGTAGATGAACGAGCCACCGGACCACACGCTGGTGTTGAGAGCGGCGAACTTGTTGTCGCCCACCGGGATCACCGAGCCGAAGTACTCCTTGAAGAGCTCCTCGTGCTCGCGCAGGCCCGTGTCGGTGTCGACGAAGATGACGCCCTTCTCCTCAAGGTCCTCACGGATCTTGTGGTAGACGACCTCGGACTCGTACTGGGCCGCGACGCCGGCGATGAGGCGCTGCTTCTCCGCCTCGGGGATGCCGAGCTTGTCGTAGGTGTTCTTGATGTCCTCGGGCAGCTCGTCCCAGGAAGCGGCCTGCTTCTCGGTGGAGCGCACGAAGTACTTGATGTTGTCGAAGTCGATGCCGGTGAGGTCGGAGCCCCAGGTCGGCAGCGGCTTCTTGCCGAACAGGCGGAGCCCCTTCAGGCGAAGGTCGAGCATCCACTCCGGCTCGTTCTTGAGCGCGGAGATGTCTCGGACGACCTCCTCGGACAGGCCGCGCTTGGCCGCGGCCCCGGCGGCGTCGGGGTCGGCCCAGCCGAACTTGTAATTCCCGAGGCCTTCCAGCTCCGGGCGGTCGGTGACAGTCACCTTCCGGTCTCCTTGTTCTTATCGATGGCTCTATGTGCGGGCCCCAGCGTCTGGGGGCTGACGTGCGTGGTGCAGACCCCGTCGCCGTGCGCGATCGTGGCCAGGCGCTGCACCGGGGTGCCGAGCAGTTGCGCGAACGCCTCCGTCTCGGCCTCGCACAGCTGCGGGAACTCCGCGGCCGCGTGCGCCACCGGGCAGTGGTGCTGGCAGAGCTGGTCGCCGCCGGACTTGGCCTTGCTGGCCGAGGCCGCGTAACCCTCCGCCGACAGCGCCTGCGCCAGGACCTGGACCCGCTGGTCGGCCGGCACCGCCCGCATGACCGGCTCCATCCGCCGCAGCAGGCCGGAAACCTGTGAGCGGGCGAAGTCGGACACGGCTTCTTCTCCCATGCGCTCTGCCAGGAAACGCAGCGCGCTCCCGGCCAGATCGTCATAGGCGTGCTCGAAGGCACTGCGCCCCGCGTCGGTGATGGCGAACAGCTTGGCCGGCCGCCCGCGCCCGCGCTGACCGCGCTGGCGCCCGGTGCGAGGCTCGATCATCCCGTCGGTCAGCAGCGCGTCGAGGTGACGGCGGACGGCCGCGGGCGTGAGCCCGAGCCGCTCGCCCAGCGCCGCCGCGGCGATGGGACCGTGTTCCAGGATCAGCCGGGCCACGCGCGCACGGGTGCTGCGCTCGCTGCCTGGCTCGATCGTGGGCACGTTTTTCACAACATCAGTGTGCCGTAATTCCTTCCCGCATCTCAAATGAATCCGGAGGACCCGGCAATGCAATTTCTCACGCAGGGTAGGCTTACCTAATTTCGCTGGCGTCCCAGGATGCCGAAGCTGAGCGCCGAAGCGGCCATCAGGGCGAGCATCAGCGCGGCCATCGGCACGGCGGTGTCCTGGCCGGCCAGGCCCACCAGCGGGGCCGCGACCGCCCCCAGCGCGAACTGCAGGACGCCCAGCAGCGCCGAGGCCGACCCGGCGACCTGCGGGGGCTGCCCGGCCAGCGCCAGCGCGCCGGTGCCCGGCAGGACGAGCCCCTGGCCGCACATGATGACGAACAGCCCCGCCACGATACCCGCCAGCCCCAGCCCGGTGACCGCGGCGGCCAGCAGGAGCCCGCCTCCCGCCAGGCTCACGAACAGGCCGGCGAACACCAGGCGCGCCGGCCGGACCCGGCCCGACAGCCTGCCGCCGACCTGGGCCATCACGGTCAGGCCGAGCGCGTTGAGCCCGAAGATGAGCGAATACTGCTGGGGCGTGGCCGCGTACACCTCCTGCAGCACGAACGGCGAGCCGGAGATGTAGGCGAACATGGCGGCGAAGGCCAGCCCGGCCGTGAGCGCGCAGCCCATGAACGCGCGGTCGCGCAGCAGGGCCCAGAACGTGGCCAGCGTGTGCTTGAGCCCGCCGCCCTCCCGCTGCTCGGCGGGCAGCGTCTCGCGCACGCCCGGCAGGACGGCCAGCAGCAGCACCAGCCCGGCCAGGCTGAGCGCGACGAACACGCCGCGCCAGGAGGTGAAGGCCAGCAGCTGCGCGCCCGCCACCGGGGCCAGGATCGGCGCCAGGCCGCTGACCAGCATGAGGGTGGCGAAGATGCGGGCGATGGCGGGCCCGTCGTACAGGTCGCGGACCACGGCCCGGACGATGACCAGCGCGGCCCCGCCGAGCATGCCCTGCAGCAGCCGCAGCACGATCAGCACGGGCACCGACGGCGCGAAGGCGCACAGCAGCGACGTCAGCGCGAACCCGGCCACGCCGACGATCAGCGGCAGCCGCCGCCCGCGCACGTCGCTCACGGGCCCGGCGATCACCTGGCCGGCCGACACGCCGATGAGACAGGCGGTGAGCGTGAGCTGGACCTGGGCGGCGGGGCTGAGCATCTCGCCGCTGATGGCGGGCAGCGCGGGCAGGTACATGTCGATGGACAGCGGCCCGATCGCCGACAGCGCGCCCAGGATGAGGAGCAGGAGCCCCCGTCGCTCCTTGACGACGGCCGGTTGCGACTGCGTGGCCTCTGCCACGGACATGCGTACCCCTTTCCCCGCAGGCGGTGTGGCCCACGAGGGCCGAGGGGTCAAACCATCATCTGGTCCCCCGAATTCCCAATTATGGGATAAATTTCGGCCAGCTTGCCCTGCGGGCCGGACCGGCCCCGGCAGTCCCTAAACTCGTGCGCATGGAATCCCCAGCCGTCGAGATCGCGGACCTGGTCAAGCGCTATGGCGGCACCACCGCGGTCGACGGCCTCAGCATGCTGGCCGCGCGCGGCGCGGTCACCGCCGTCCTCGGTCCCAACGGCGCCGGCAAGACCTCGACGGTGGAGATCTGCGAGGGGTTCCGCAAAGCCGACGCCGGCACGGTGCGGGTGCTCGGCAGCGCCCCCGACGCCGCCGCGCTGCGCCCCCGGGTGGGCGTCATGCTGCAGTCCGGCGGGGTCCCGCCCGCGATGCGCTGCGCCGAGTGGCTGCGGCTGGTCGCCCGCTTCTACGCCCGTCCCCTCGACCCGGGCGCGCTGCTGGAGCGCCTCGGCCTCTCCGATCACGTACGGACCCCGTACCGGAGGCTGTCGGGCGGCCAGCAGCAACGGCTGTCGCTGGCCGCGGCCGTCATCGGCAGGCCCGAGCTGGTCTTCCTGGACGAGCCGACGGCCGGGCTCGACCCGCAGGCCAGGCACGCGTGCTGGGAGCTGGTCGGCGAGCTGCGCGCCGCCGGGGTGTCGGTGGTGCTGACCACCCACCACATGGACGAGGCCGAGCGGCTGGCCGACAAGGTCGTCATCATCGACCGCGGCCGGGTGGTGGCCGAGGGCAGTCCCGCCACGCTGACCGGCGCCGAGCGGCAGCTCCGCTTCCGCGCCCGGCCGGGGCTGGGGCTGGAGGAGCTGCTCAACGCGCTGCCGGCCGGGAGCGCGGCCAAGGAGTCGCCGGCCGGCCACTACATCATCGAGGGCCAGGTGGACCCGGAGCTGCTGGCCACCGTGACGGCCTGGTGCGCGGCGGAGGGCGTCACGGCCGACGACCTGCGCATCGAGCGCCGCACGCTGGAAGACGTGTTCCTGGAGCTGACGGGCAGGGAGCTGCGATGAGCGCCACGCTGGACTTCACCCCCGCGCCGGGGGCGGCGCCGTTCCCGCGCATGGTGCTGGCGCAGGCCGGGGCCGAGATCCGGGCCATGCTGCGCAACGGCGAGCAGCTGCTGCTCACGATGATCATCCCGGTGCTGCTGCTGGCCGGCTTCTCGGTGGCGCCGCTCATCGACGTGGGCGGCGGCGACCGGGTGGCGTTCCTCGCGCCGGGCGTGCTGGCGCTGGCGGTGATGTCGACGGCGTTCACCGGGCAGGCGATCGCCACCGGGTTCGAGCGGCGCTACGGGGTGCTCAGGCGGCTGGGCGCCACGCCGCTGTCGCGGGGCGGGCTCATGCTGGCCAAGACGGCCGCGGTGATCGCGGTGGAGGCCATCCAGGTCGCGGTGATCGTCGCGGTCGCGCTGGCGCTGGGCTGGCAGCCGCACGGGTCGCCGTTCGCCGCCGCGCTGCTGGTGCTGCTGGGCACCGCCGCGTTCAGCGGGCTCGGGCTGCTCATGGCCGGCCTGCTGCGGGCCGAGGCGACGCTGGCCGCCGCCAACCTGGTCTACCTGCTGCTGCTGGCGGCGGGCGGGGTGGTGTTCCCGCTGGCGAAGTTCCCCGCGTCGGTGCGGCCGGTGCTGGAGCTGCTGCCGATCTCGGCGCTGACCGGCGGGCTGCGCGCGGTCCTGTCGGGCGGCGCGGCGCTGCCGCTGGGCGCGCTCGCCGTGCTGGCCGTCTGGGCGCTGGCCTCCCTGGGCCTGGCCGCCCGCACCTTCCGCTGGGACTGACCGGCGCGACGACGCCCTGGCCTAACCGGGCGTCGCGTCCGGGACGAGGGCGCCGTAGCGGCGTCTGGCGAGGGCGGCCACGACCGTGAGGGGCAGCGCCGCCGCCGCGGCGAGCCCGAACAGCAGCCCGTAGCGGCCGTCCCCAGCCAGCGGCCCGGCCGCCCACGAGGAGGCGGCGCTGCCGACGAACAGCGCCGAGGCGAAGAACGCCACGGCGGTGCCCCTGGCGTGCGGCACCACGGAGGTGACCCACGTCTGCAGCGACGAGTGCATGAACGACCAGCCGCCGCCGAGCAGCAGCGCGGTGACCGTGACGGCGGCCACGCTCACCCCGGCGGCGACGACGGCGTACCCGGCGCACATCTGCGCGCCGCCCGCCGCGATGAGCCACCACGCGGGCCACCCACGCGACAGCCGCATGACCAGCCGGCTGAACAGCCACACGCCGAGCCCGTAGGCGGCGGCGCAGAGCCCGGCCACGGTGGTGGAGACGCCGTCGTGCTGCAGGGCGGTGGCCAGGAACGCCATCGTGCCGATGAGCACGGCCCCCTCCACGAACGCCAGCGCGAACACCAGCAGCGCCCACGGGCTGCGCAGGACCGCGCCGACGTGCCCGCCGCGCCCGGGACCGGCGGCGCTCCTGGGCGGCTCCGGCAGGGCGCGCAGCGCGACGGCGCAGGCCAGCGCGCACGCGGCCGGGACGGTGAACACCAGCCGCCAGCCCGCCAGGTCGCCGAGCAGCCCGCCGAAGCCGGTGGCCAGCGCGGTGCCCAGCGCCATCACGCCCATCAGGTCCGACAGGGCGCGCTGGCGGCCGGACGGCTGGACGGTGTCGCCGACGTAGGCGAGCGAGGCGGGCACGATCGCGCCGAAGCAGGCGCCCGCGGCGACCCGGGACAGGACGAGCGCGCCGAGCACCGGCATGAATGCGGAGACCAGGCCCGTCACGGCCGCGCCGAGCAGCGCGATCCGCATGACGCGCACCCGCCCGAACCGGTCGGACAGCACGCCCCACAGCGGCTGCACCAGCCCGTAGGCGAGGTAGTAGCCACTGGCCACGGCGACGGCGGCGGCCAGCGGGACGCCGAGGTCGACGGCGATGAGCACGAGCATGGGCGTCACGGCGAAGCGGTCGAAGCAGCTGACGAACGAGGCCGCGGCGAGGGAGGACGGGGGCCTGTCGGGAGTGGCGGACATGGGTCCCTTTACCGATTCATGGGGTTATCGGGCAGTCATATCACCTCGGCTGCGGCGACGCCGGAGGCGGTGGGTAGGCTGCGAGGGCCTTTTCGCTGTGAGGAGATCCGTGACCGCCTTCGCCTACGACGACCCGCTCGACCGCGGCGGCCGCCTGCCCCGGGCCGGCAGCCTGCTGCGCGGCGCCGCCGATTCCATTCCGCCGTCCGGGCTGGTGCTGCTGGGGATCTTCTCCGTGCAGCTCGGGGCGGGGTTCGCCAAGGAGCTGTTCGCGGCGCTCCCGCCGAGCGCGGTGGTGTTCCTGCGGATCGCTGCCGGGGCGCTGATCATGGGGGCGGTGGCCCGGCCCCGGCTGCGCGGGCTGGCGTGGCGCGACTGGGCTGTGGGCCTGGCGTTCGGCGTGACGCTCGCGGTGATGAACCTGACGTTCTACGAGGCGCTGGCGCGGCTGCCCATGGGCGTCGCGGTGGCGATCGAGTTCCTGGGGCCGCTGGGCGTCGCGGTGGCGGCCTCGCGGCGGCGGCTCGACCTGCTGTGGGTCGGCCTGGCCGCGGCCGGGGTGGTGCTGCTGGCGCCGTGGGGGCAGTCGGCCGGGGTGAGCTGGGCCGGCATCGGCTTCGCGCTCGTGGCGGGCGCCTGCTGGGCGGCCTACATCCTGCTGTCGGCGGCGGCCGGCGGCCGTTTCCCCGGCACCACCGGGCTGTCGTTCGCGATGATCGTGTCGGCCGTGGTGATCGCGCCGGTGGGCGTCACGACGGGCGGCGCCGACCTGCTCCAGCCGGAGCTGGTGCTCATCGGGCTGGGCGTGGGGCTGCTGTCGTCGGTGATCCCCTACTCGCTGGAGCTCAAGGCGCTGCGCCGGATGCCCAAGCACGTGTTCGGCATCCTGATGAGCGTCGAGCCCGCGGCTGCGGCGCTGATCGGCGTGCTGCTGCTGGGCGAGATCCTGAACGTGCAGCAGTGGGCGGCGGTGCTGTGCATCGTGGCGGCCAGCTTCGGCTCGACGCGGGCGGGCCGGGGCTAGGGCGGGCCGGGGCTGGGATTGCCGGGGCCAGGGCGGGCTCAGGCGTTGCTGGCCCAGATGCCGCGCACGTGCTGGATGTGCTCCGACATGATCAGACGGACGGCCTCCACGTCGCCGCCCTTGAGCGCGTCGAGCAGCTCCACGTGCTCGCGGGCGGAGTCGGCCAGCGTGCCGCGCTGGGAGAGCTGCGACAGGCCGTAGAGGCGGGCCCGGGTGCGCAGGTCCCTGACGACCTCGACCAGGTGCGCGTTGCCCGACAGCGCGAGCAGCTCCAGGTGGAAGCGCAGGTCGGCGTCGACGTAGGCGAGCAGGTCGCCCTGCTCGGCGGCGGCGACGATCTCCTCGGCGACCGGGCGCAGCCGCTCGAAGTCGGCGGCGCGCCCGGTGTCGGCCAGCCGCGCCACGGTCGGCACCTCGATGAGCCTGCGGATCTCGGTCAGCTCGTCCAGGTCGCGCTCGGACAGCTCGGTGACGCGGAAGCCCTTGTTGCGCACCGCCTCGACCAGGCCCTCCTTGGCCAGGTCGAGCATGGCCTCGCGGACGGGCGTGGCCGACACGCCGAACTGCGCGGCCAGCACCGGCGCCGAGTAGACCACGCCGGGGCGCATCTCCCCCGTGATCAGCGCGGCCCGCAGCGCGTGCGCCACCTGCTCGCGCAGGCTCTGCCGCTCGCCCACCATCGGCAGGTCGAGCCGGTCCTCGGCAGCCATCCGCCCATCCCTTCCCTAGGTCCTCCGGGACCGGGTCCGCTGAAACCACGCCTCGTACGCGGCGGCCGCGACGACCAGGTCCTGCCACGCCATGCCGGTGCCCTTGAACACGCGGGGCCCGTCGCCCGGGACGACCCGGCCCGCGACCAGCTCAGCGAGGTTTCCGGCGAGATGATGAGTGGTGATCGTACCGTGGCGGATGGGGATGACCACATCCCCCGCTTCGGCCAGCGCCGCGGATCTCGCCTCGACGACCACGCACGACCGGGCGATCAGCTCGCCGTCGAGCTCCCGGGCGTCCTGCTCGTGCGACCCGATGGCGACCACCGTGGCCCGATCGCGCACCAGCGCGCCGTCGAACAGCGGCTGCCTGGCGGTGGTGCAGCAGACGACGAGGTCCGCCCGCGCCACGGCCGCGCCGACCCGCTCACCGGCCCGCTCACCGGCCTGATCACCGGCCCGCTCACCGGTCTGATCACCTGGGCCGGTCAGCGCCTCGGCCTCCAGGCCCAGCTCGCGGCAGCGGGCGGCGAACGCCCCGGCCCGGCCGGGGTCGCGGCCCACGACCGTGACCCGCCGGACGGGCCTGACCTCGGCGAGCGCCTCGACGTGACCCCACGCCTGCGGGCCCGTGCCGAACACGAGCAGGTCGCCGGCGTCCGGCTCGGCCAGGTGGCGGACGGCCAGCGCCGAGACGGCGGGCGTGCGCAGCGAGGTGAGCGCGATCCCGTCCATCGTGGCGAGCGGCGCCAGCGTGCGGCCGTCGAACAGCAGGTACGTGCCCTGGATGCGGGGCAGCCCGAGCGCGGCGTTGCCGGGCGCCACGGTGGCGGCCTTGACCCCGGCGTACCGCCCGGCCGCCGCGGGCATCAGCAGGAGCTGACCGGCGGGCAGATCGACGACGGGCCGCTGCGGCGTCGCCTCCGGGTCCAGCCCGCCGAGCAGCGCCTCCTCCAGGAGCCGCACGGCGCCGGCCACGGGCACCAGCCGCCGCACGGTGTCGGCGTCGAGATGGGGAAGGGTCATCGCAGCGTGAACCCCGTGCCGATGGGGTCGTCCGGGTCGAGCTCGAAGGTGTGCCTGCCGGTGCGGTAGGCCATGCCCTCGATCTCGGGCACCACCCCGGCGGGCGTCTCGGCGGCCACCCGGGCGCGGAACACGCTGCCGACGACGCTCTCGTGCACGAGCGTGCCGCGGTGGCCGTCCTCGTGCAGCAGGGCGAGCCGGGCGGCGGTGCCGGACCCGCACGGCGAGCGGTCCACCTCGCCGTCGGCGAACACGGTGACGTTGCGCTGGCGGCCGGGGCCGAGGTCGTCGTAGAAGATCACGCCGTAGACGCCGGACAGCCGGTCGTCGCCGGGGTGCCGGGTGGCCGGGTGCCCCTCCAGCCCGGCCTTGATCCGGCGGCCCCAGGCGATGAGCTCGCCCACGTGGCGCGGCTCGACGGACAGGCCGACGGCCTTGGCGGGCACCGAGGCGTAGATGGCGCCGCCGTAGGACAGGTCGGTCTCGATCCCGGCGGCCGGGACGCCGCGCGCGATCACGTACGAGGGGACGCTGACGAAGGTGACGGCGGTGACGCGGCCGGCCTCGCGGCGGACGCGGGCGGTGACGCGGCCGGAGGGCACGTCCACGACGACGTCGGTCTCGCCGTCTGGGTCGCTCTCGACCAGGCCCTCGCGGACGGCGTGCACGCCGAGCGCGATGGTGCCGTGGCCGCAGGCGGTGGAGTAGCCGTCCTTGTGCCAGAACAGGACGCCGAGGTGGGCGCCGGGGTCGTCGGGCGGGACGAGGAAGCAGCCGTACATGTCGGCGTGGCCGCGCGGCTCGTGGCAGAGCAGCCGCCGCACGTGGTCGGCGGCGGCGGGGGCGTTGGCGCGGCGTTCGAGCACGGTGGCGCCGGGGATGGCGGGGACGCCGCCGGTGACGATCCGGAACGGCTCGCCGCCGGTGTGGTAGTCGACGGTGCTGATCAGGGGCGTGCTCGCAGGCGGGGTCACAGCTCGAACCCTTCGGGGAACGGGTCGCGCGGGTCGAGGAAGTACTGGGCGGTGCCGGTCACCCAGGCGCGGCCGGTGATCGACGGGACGACGGCGGGCCTGCCGCCGACGACGCCGTCCTCCAGCAGGCGGCCGATGAACCGGGTGCCGATGAACGACTCGTTGACGAAGTCGCGGCCCAGCGGCAGCTCGCCCCGGGCGTGCAGCTGGGCCATGCGGGCGCTGGTGCCGGTGCCGCACGGCGAGCGGTCGAACCAGCCGGGGTGGATGGCCATCGCGTGCCGCGAGTGGTGGGCGTCGGAGCCGGGCGCGGCGAAGTAGACGTGGTGGCAGCCGCGGATGCGCTCGTCCTCGGGGTGCACGGGCTCGTCGGCGGCGTTGACGGCCGCCATCGTGGCCAGCCCGGCGGCGAGGATGTCGTTCTTGGCCTTGCGGTCGAACGGCAGCCCGTACGCGTCGAGGTCGACGATGGCGTAGAAGTTGCCGCCGTAGGCGAGGTCGTAGCGGATCTCCCCGTAGCCGGGCACGGTGACGGTGGCGTCGAGCCGGTCGGCGTAGGAGGGGACGTTCCTGAGCGTCACGGACGTCGCCATGCCGTCGCGGACGGCCACGTCCACGACGACGAGCCCGGCGGGCACCTCCAGGCGGACGGTGGTGACGGGCTCGACGACCTCGACCATGCCGGTCTCCACCAGCACGGTCGCCACGCCGATCGTGCCGTGGCCGCACATCGGCAGCAGCCCAGACACCTCGATGAACAGCACGCCCCAGTCGGCGTCTGGCCGGGTGGGCGGCTGCAGGATGGCGCCGCTCATGGCGGCATGGCCACGCGGCTCGTTCATCAGCAGCTTGCGGATGTGGTCGAGGTGGTCGCGGAAGTAGACCCGCCGCTCGGCCATGCTCGCGCCGGGGATGACGCCGACGCCGCCGGTGACGACCCTGGTGGGCATGCCCTCGGTGTGCGAGTCCACGGCGTGGAACACGCGTTTGGTCCTCATCGCAGTCCTTCCGCGAGTGCCTTCTCGGTGGCGGCGCGCACGGCGGCGGCCTGCTCGTCCGTCAGCGGCCGCCGGGGCGGGCGGCAGGGGCCTCCCGGACGGCCCGCCAGGTCCATCGACAGCTTGATGGCCTGGACGAACTCCGTCTTGGAGTCCCAGCGCAGCAGCGAGTGGAGCTTACGGTAGAGCGGCAGGGCCGTGCCGAGGTCTCCGGCGACGGCCGCCCTGTAGAGGGCGGCGCCGGCGGCGGGCAGCGCGTTCGGGTAGCCCGCGATCCAGCCGGCCGCGCCGGCCAGGGCCAGCTCCAGCAGCACGTCGTCGGAGCCGATCAGCACGTCCAGGCCGGGGGCCAGCTCGGCGATCTCGTAGGCGCGGCGCGGGTCGCCGGTGAACTCCTTGACGGCCACGATCAGGCCCTCGTCGAACAGCCGGGCCAGCAGCGCGGGCGTCAGGTCGACCTTGGTGTCGTAGGGGTTGTTGTAGGCCACCACGGGCACCCCGGCGGCGGCGACCTCGCGGTAGTGCTCGGCGACCGCGGCCTCGTCGGCGCGGTAGGCGTTCGGGGGCAGCAGCAGCACCGACCCGCAGCCCTCCTCGGCGGCCTGCTCGGCCCAGCGCCGCGACTCGCCCGAGCCGTACGCGCCGACGCCCGCCATCACGTTGCGCCCGCCCACGGCCTCGACGGCGGTGCGCACGACGCGTCCCCGCTCGTCGGCGGTGAGCGTCTGGTACTCGCCGAGCGACCCGTTGGGCACGACGCCGTCGCAGCCCTGGTCCACCAGCCAGCGGCAGTGCTCGGCGTAGGCGTCGAAGTCGACGGTCAGGTCCGCGCGCAGGGGGAGCGCGGTGGCGACCATGATGCCGTGCCAGGCCTTGCTGCGTTCGGTCATGGATGTCCTCCCGTGGGGGGTTCGGCGGCTTCGGCGAGTGCTGCGAGGGTGATCGGCTGGGCGACGGGGCGGCGCGGCGGCGCGGGCCGCTCGCCGGTGAGGCAGGCGACGGGGTAGCCGCAGATGCGGCCCTGGCACCAGCCCATGCCGGGCCTGGCCAGCAGCTTGACCGAGCGCGCGTCGGTGGCGCCCAGGTCCTGCGCCTCGCGCAGGCGGGCCAGCGGCACCTCCTCGCACCGGCACACGAGCGTGTCGTCGCGCAGCCAGCCCTGCCAGCCGTCTTTCACGGGGTAGGCCGCCAGCAGCGCGCGGGCGAAGGCGCGCAGGCTGTCGCGCCGCCGGACGAGCTTGACGGGCAGTGCCCTGCCGGCGGCGGCGAGCCCGGCGAGGCGGCCTTCGAGCTCGGCCAGCCGCCAGCCGCCGACGCCGGTGGGCTCCCCGGCGGCCCACACGCCGGGGACGCCGGTGGCCTGGCGGCCGTCGACGGCGAGGACGGGGCTGCCGTCGGCGTCGTGCCGGGTGGCGCAGCCGAGCTGGACGCCCAGGTCGATCTGGGGGGTGAAGCCGTAGCCGGTGGCCAGCGTGTCGCAGGCGACGCTGCGGGCGGACAGCACGTTCCAGTCGCGGCCGAGCCGGGCCACGGTCACGGCTTCGAGCCGGTCCCGGCCGTGCGCGGCGATCACGGCGGTGCGGGGCCGGTACGGGACGCGGTGCCGGGCGAGCGTGAGCGCGTACGAGGCGGCCTCCCCGGCCTTGCCCAGGGCGAGCACGGGGTGGCGGGCCAGCCCGAGCCCGGCGCTCGCCTCGTGCACGCCGAGCACGCGCGCCCCGGCCCCGGCCAGCCCGGCGGCGACCGGCAGCAGGAACGGGCCGGTCCCGGCGACGACGACGCGCTGCCCGGCGACCACGCCGTTGCCCTTGAGCAGCGCCTGCGCGCCGCCCGCGGTGAGCACGCCGGGCAGGTCCCAGCCGGGGAACGGCAGCGGCCGGTCGTGCGCGCCGGTGGCGATGAGCAGGCGCCTGCCGCGCACGTCCACCGGCCGCTCGGCGCCGTCCGAGGTGGTGACGCAGTGGGCGGTCAGGTCGCCGTCCGGCTCGCGGGTGACGCTCCACACCTGGTGGCCGAGCAGCACGTCGGCGCGTTCGGCCAGCGCCCGCGCCCGGCGGGCGAACCCGTCGAAGCCGGGCGTGCCGGGGTTCGGCGGGGCGGCGGGGTGGCGGAAGTACTGGCCGCCCAGCCGCGCCCCGGAGTCGAGCAGGGCCACGCGCAGCCCGTGCTGGGCGGCCGACAGCGCGCCCGCGACCCCGGCGGCGCCTCCCCCGACCACCACCAGGTCGTACGGGTTGCCGGTCATGAGGTGGTCACCTCGTCGCCGGGCCGGGCCTCCAGCAGGCAGGCGCGCTCGGGCGGCCGGCCGTTGACAGTGACCAGGCAGTCGAAGCAGACGCCGATCCCGCAGAACAGCCCGCGCGGCCGCCCGCCGAACCGGGTGGTGCGCCAGGAGCGCACGCCCGCCGCGTGCAGGGCCGCGCCGATCGTCTGGCCCGGCGTCACCGGCACGGGCCGGCCGTCGA
Source organism: Nonomuraea sp. NPDC023979 (assembly GCF_040639085.1). NCBI lineage: Bacteria > Bacillati > Actinomycetota > Actinomycetes > Streptosporangiales > Streptosporangiaceae > Nonomuraea > Nonomuraea sp. NPDC023979. Next base: position 70,569 of record NZ_JBEZZG010000008.1, on the reverse strand, counting down.
TCGTGATCTGGAAGGTCAACGCGGCTCCTCCGGGAATCGGTCGGGGCGGAACGGGTGCGGGTCGAGGGCGGGCTCACGGCCGGTGAGGAGCTGGGCGAGCAGGTGACCGGTGGCGGGGGCCAGGCCGATGCCGGCGCCCTCGTGCCCGCACGCGTGGTACAGGCCGGGCGCGCGCGGGTCGGCGCCGATCACGGGCAGGTGGTCGGGGCAGTAGGGCCGGAACCCGCAGTAGGACCTGATGACCCGCACGCCGCGCAGCGCGGGGAAGAGGGCGACGGCCTGCTCGGCCAGGCGCGCGAGCACGGGCACCGAGGTGGTGCGGTCGAAGCCGACGCGTTCGCGGCTGGCGCCGATGAGCACGGTGCCCGCCTGGGTGCCCTCGACGACGGCGGACGTCTCCAGCGCCGCCGAGTCGCTGGCCACGTTGGTGACGTAGGCGGCGGTGTAGACCTTGTGCCGGATCAGCGGCTCGGCCAGCGGTTCGGTGACCAGGATGAACCCGCGCCTGGGCAGCACCGGCAGGCTCACCCCGGCCAGCGCGGCGAGCTCGCCGCCCCAGGTGCCGGCCGCGTTGACGACGGCGCCGCCGAGGATGTCGCCCCGGTCGGTGCGCACGCCGGTGACGCGGTCGCCGGAGCGGACGAAGCCGGTGACGGTGACGCCGAGGCGCAGCCGGACGGCGCCGTGCCCGTAGCTGTCGGCGCCGTGCCGCAGCAGCCTGGCGGCGGCCAGCATGGGCTGCACCTGGGCGTCCTGCGGGTAGAACACGCCGCCCGCGAGCCCGTCGGCCAGGTGCGGCTCCAGGTTGCGCAGCGCGCCGGCGGCGACGCTCTCGTGCTCGACGCCCTGCTTGCGGGCCAGCTCGGTGAGCCGGTCCTGGATCTCGGCGGTCTCGGCGACGACGAGCCCGCCCTTGGGCTCGAACTCGAAGCCGCCGCGGGTCTCGGCCAGCTCGCGCCAGAGCCCGTTGGACAGCAGCGCGAGCTCGAGCTCCGGTCCTGGTTCCTTGTCGGAGACGAGCACGTTGCCCTCGCCCGCCCCGGTCGTGCCGCCCGCGACGGGGCCCCGGTCGACGACGGTCACGTCCAGCCCGGCGCGCGCGGCGTAGTAGGCGCAGGCGGCGCCCACGACGCCGGCCCCGACGACGATCACGTCGGACATCGGCTCACCTCCACCTCAGTAATATGTCACATGTCCAGCGGAGGGAAAAGCCGGTGTCGGGACCGCCACACCCGCCACCTACCATCGATGACGTGAAGCTACCCGGGCGCTACGCCGACTCCTTCGTGTCATCCTTCTGGTCGCCGACCACGGCGACGTTGCGCGGATGGGCGCTGGCCGCCGTCGTGGCCAACGCGGGCATCACGGTGAGCGGCGCGGTCGTGCGGGTGACGAACTCCGGGCTCGGCTGCCCGACCTGGCCGCGCTGCACGCCCGACAGCTTCGTCCCGGTCGCGCACCCCGAGGTGGCGCCGATCAACATGGCCATCGAGTTCGGCAACCGGCTGGTCACGTTCCTCGTGCTGGTCATCGGGGTGGCCTGCTGGGTGGCCGCCCACCGGCTCCAGCCGCGGCGCGCCTCGCTGGTCAAGCTGGCCTGGCTGCAGCCGATCGGCATCATCGCGCAGGCGCTGTGGGGCGGCGTGGTGGTCAGCACCCTGCTCAACCCGTTCACGGTCGGCATGCACTACCTGCTGTCGATCGGGCTGACCGCCGCCTGCTGGGCCCTGTACGCGCGCGCCGGCGAGGGCGACGCGCCCGCGCGGCGGCTGGTCCACCGCGACGTACGGCGGCTCGGCCACGCGCTGCTGGCCGCGGTGTTCACGCTGCTGGTCGCGGGCGTGCTGGTGACCGGTACGGGCCCGCACTCGGGCGACGAGCTGGCCAGCCGCTTCGACCTCGACATCGAGAGCGTGGCCCGGCTGCACGCCGACGTCGCCTACCTGGTCGTCGGGCTGACCTTCGCGCTGCTGTTCGCCCTGCACGTGACCCGCGCGCCCCGGCGGGCCCGGCGCGCGGCGCTCGCGCTGCTGGTGGTCGAGCTGCTGCAGGGCGTGATCGGCTACACGCAGTACTTCCTCGGCGTCCCGGCCGCGCTGGTCGCCCTGCACGTGGTCGGCTCCACGCTGGTGTGGATCTTCACGCTGCGCGTCGTCTCGGCGCTGCGCACCCACGACCCCGCCGGCGAGACGGCCGGCGAAGAGGCCGGTGAGGCGGGCAGCCCCTCCCCCACTGAAGTCCCCGCCAAGTCCTGACGGGGTATGCCAGGGTATGGGGTGAGATGTCGGCCACTCCCCCACCAAGGTGAGGTGCCCTTTGCGGGGATTCGTCCGCCCCACTCGTCAGACGATGCGGCGCGCGTACCAGGGGCTCGTGCTCGCCAGCGTGCTCGCGCTGGCGCCCATGACGTGGGCCTGGTTCGGCAGCGACGGCCACCGCGAGGTGGCCGGCACGGCGGGCTGGCAGGCGCGGGTGCCCGCCTCGCAGGCCGCGCTCGTCCTCGGCGCCGGGCTGTACGGCGGGCGGCCCTCCCCCATGCTGGCCCGCAGGCTCGACATCGCCGCCGAGCTCTACCGCGCGGGCAAGGTCAGGGCGCTGCTGCTGTCGGGCGACAACAGCCGGGCCGCCTACGACGAGCCGACCGCGATGCGCGACTACCTGCTGGCCAGGGGCGTGCCGGAGCGGGTGATGGTGCTCGACTACGCCGGGTTCGACACCTGGGACTCGTGCGTGCGGGCCCGCCGGGTGTTCGGCGCCGAACGGCTGACCGTGGTGACGCAGGTCTTCCACCTGCCCCGGGCCGTCACGCTCTGCCGGACGGCCGGGCTGGAGACGTTCGGCGTCGGCGACGACTCCACCGCGCACTGGCCGGGCCCCACCTACGCCTACGCCACGCGCGAGCTGGTGGCCACCGGCAAGGCGTTCGCCGACGCGCTGCTGCTGCGCTCCGACCCGGTCTTCCCCGGCCCCGTGGAGACCTCGCTGCGGCGCATCGTCGACGCGCCCGCCTGACCGGGCTCAGCCAGGCATGTAGCCGTGGCTGCCGGCCGGCGTGGGCGGCATCGGGAAGTCGGCCCTGGCCGTGCTCATGCACTCCAGCAGCGCCCGCTGCTCCTCGTGGAAGGTCTGGTCGTCGACCATCCGCCGGGCCGCCCGCTCGTGCAGCAGCCCCAGCTCCGTCGCGGCGAGCTGGTAGTCGCTCATCGCCCGCAGCCCGCGCTTGCCGCCGTACATCCTGGCCCACTGCCGGGCCCGGCGGCGCCTGGGCAGCGCCGACAGCATGATGATGTCGTCCTTGCTGACGAGCTTGGTCGGCTCGTACGGCGGCAGGTAGCGCTGGATGAGCTCGACGATGCGGCGCCGGTCGCGGAAGACGACCACGATGAGCGCCACCAGCACCATCATCAGCGTCACGTACGCGACCACGAGCCCCGGGAAGCCGCCGTAGGAGACCAGGCCGTTCCACAGGCCGTGCAGCACCATCGCGCCCGACCAGCCCGCCATGATGGAGAAGACCCGCTCCGACCCCTCGCGGGTGGCCGCGTGCGCCACCGCCACCCCGATCATCGAGGTGAACAGCGGATGGGCGAACGGCGACAGGATGCCGCGCAGCACCACGGTCACGGCCAGGCTCACGCCGCCCGCCTCGGAGTTGAGCGCCTGGAGGTAGTAGCTGACGTTCTCGCTCATGGCGAAGCCCAGGCCGACCATGCTCGCGTAGATGATGCCGTCGGTCAGCCCGTCGAGCTCGGCCCGGCGGAAGCGCAGCAGGCCGAGCAGCACCAGGCCCTTCATCGTCTCCTCGACCACCGGGGCGCCGAAGGTGGCGGCGATGTTGCGGGCGGTGTCCTCCGACAGCTTGACGGTGTCCATGATGTAGTGCAGGTTCAGCGAGTTGACCACGCCCGCCACGAGCACGGCGACGCCCGCGCCCCACGCGAAGGCGAAGACCAGGTTGCTGCGCGGCTCCGGCTCCATCCGGTCGAGCGCGAGCACGGCGGCCAGCAGCAGCGGCACCGGCGCCAGGGCCAGGCCGAGCGAGATGAAGAACTGGACCGGCTCCCCGTTGATCACGTCGATGGCGAACGAGGCCAGGGCGCAGATCCCGGTCAGCACCAGCCCGGTGATCAACGCGAACGACGGGCGGTCCTTCAGCACCCAGCGTGGATCACGGGACGGCATACGGTGACTGTAACGGATCAGGAATGCGCTGTCCTTCCAAGGCGGCACGGCAGGCCCGGCTGGTGATGTGCCCGCTTTCCCGGCGGTCATGCGGCGCCGGGGTCAGGACAGCAGCGGGTCGATGGCGACCGCGAGGAACAGCAGCGCCAGGTAGGCGTTGGACCAGTGGAAGAAGCGCATCGGCCGCAGCGCCACGCCGGTCTTGCCGGAGTTGAGGCGGCTCAGCAGGCGGTGCACCTCCCACAGGCACGCCACGCCGAGGACGGCGGCGACGGCCGGGTAGAACAGGGTCGTGCCGGCCACCGGCCACAGCGCCAGCGAGCAGAGCACGGTGGCCCACGTGTAGGCGATCGACTCCAGGATGACCCGGCGCTCGGTGGCGACCACGGGCAGCATCGGCACCTTGGCCGCCGCGTAGTCCTCCTTGTAGCGCATGGCCAGGGTCCAGGTGTGCGGCGGCGTCCAGAAGAACACCACGCCGAACAGCACCAGCGGCGCCCAGTCGAGACGCTCGGTGATGCCCGCCCAGCCGATCATGACCGGCATGCAGCCCGCGATGCCGCCCCACACGATGTTCTGGGCGGTGCGCCGCTTGAGGATCATCGAGTAGACGAGCACGTAGAACAGGATCGCGCCGGTCGACAGCGCCGCGGCCAGCCAGTTGGTCGTCAGCCACAGCCCGGCCGTGGACAGCGCGCCCAGCACGATGCCGAAGATCAGCGCGCCGCGCGGCGACACCTGGTGCCTGGCCAGCGGGCGGCGCCGGGTGCGGCGCATCTTCTGGTCGATGTCGCGGTCGACGTAGCAGTTGAGCGCGTTGGCGCTGCCTGCCGACAGCGTGCCGAACACCATGACGGACACGGCCGTCCACAGCGGCGGCAGGCCGCCCGCTGCCAGGAACATCACCGGCAGCGTCGTGATCAGCAGCAGCTCGATGATCCGCGGCTTGGTCAGCGCGATGTAGGCCTTGACGACCGACCCGATCGAGCGCGGGCCGGCCGGGAGCGGCTCCCCGGCCTCGGGGGCCGGCGCCGTCGTCTGCCTGTTCGTCAGCACCGTCAAGGCGCTTCCAGCACGTGCGGAGTCAACGCGTAACCTCTGATTGGAGCTGATTCGTGAGTGGCCGCCGCGGCGACCAGGGAACAACCAAACTGTAGTCGCCGGGTCGGCCGGTCCGGCCAATGGGGGGCTCGCACCGCGAACGGACACGCTCCGGGGTGGGATGGGAATCGATCTCCAGTCCCACTCGGTTAGGGTCCGGTGTGGGCGGGATACGCCAACCGGCACCACCAAGGACAACTAGATTCCGGAGACCGAGCACTTGAGCACCGAACTCGTGCCAGCCCTTGAATGGACCGACCTGGACAAGCAGGCGGTCGACGTCGTTCGAGCCCTGGCGATGGACGCTGTGGAGAAGGCGGGTTCGGGTCACCCCGGCACCGCGATGAGCCTGGCCCCCGCCGCCTACCTGCTGTTCCAGCGCACGATGCGGCACGACCCGACCGATCCCACGTGGCTCGGCCGTGACCGCTTCGTGCTGTCGGCCGGGCACACCAGCCTGACCCTCTACATCCAGCTCTACCTGTCCGGCTACGGCCTGACGCTCGACGACCTGCGGCGGCTGCGCCAGTGGGACAGCCTGACGCCCGGCCACCCGGAGCACGGGCACACCGCCGGCGTGGAGACCACGACCGGGCCGCTCGGCCAGGGCCTGGGCAACGCGGTCGGCATGGCGATGGCGGCACGCCGCGAGCGCGGCCTGTTCGACCCCGACGCCGAGCCGGGCCGCTCGCCGTTCGACCACCACATCTGGTGCATCGTCAGCGACGGCGACATCGAGGAGGGCATCAGCCACGAGGCGAGCTCCCTGGCCGGTCACCAGAAGCTGGGCAACCTCGTCGTCATCTACGACGACAACCAGATCTCCATCGAGGACGACACGCTCATCGCCAAGTCCGAGGACGTGGTCAAGCGTTACGAGGCCTACGGCTGGCACACGCTGAGCGTCGACTGGACCCAGTCGGGCGACTACGTGGAGGACGTGCAGGCGCTGCACGAGGCGCTGGAGGCGGCCAAGGCCGAGACCGACCGGCCGTCGTTCATCCGGCTGCGCACGATCATCGGCTGGCCCGCGCCCAACAAGCAGAACACCGGCAAGATCCACGGCTCGGCGCTGGGCGAGTCCGAGGTGGCCGCCACCAAGCAGGTCATGGGCATGGACCCGGCCAAGACGTTCGACGTGCCGGCCGCGGTGCTGGAGCACGCCCGCGAGGTGGCGCGGCGCGGCCGCGAGGCGCACGCCGAGTGGCAGCGCGGCTACGCCGCCTGGCGCGAGGCCAACCCGGAGCGGGCCGCCGAGCTCGACCGCATCTCCCGCCACGAGCTGCCCGCCGGCTGGGCCACGGCGCTGCCGGAGTTCGAGACCGGCGGCTCGATGGCCACCCGCAAGGCGTCGGGCGAGGTGCTGAGCGCGCTCGCGCCGGTGCTGCCGGAGCTGTGGGGCGGCTCGGCCGACCTGGCCGAGTCCAACAACACCACGATGAAGGGCGAGCCGTCCTTCATCCCGGAGGAGTACCAGACCAAGGACTTCCCCGGTAACCGCTACGGCCGCACGCTGCACTTCGGCATCCGCGAGCACGCCATGGGCGCGATCCTCAACGGCATCGCGCTGCACGGCGGCACCCGCCCGTACGGCGGCACCTTCCTGGTGTTCTCCGACTACATGCGGCCCTCGGTGCGCCTGGCGGCGCTGATGAAGCTGCCGGTCACGTACGTGTGGACGCACGACTCCATCGGCCTGGGCGAGGACGGCCCGACCCACCAGCCGATCGAGCACCTGTGGTCGCTGCGCGCGATCCCCGGCCTCGACGTGGTGCGGCCCGCCGACGCCAACGAGACCGCCTACGCGTGGAAGACCGTGCTGGAGCACACCGACCGGCCCGCCGCGCTCGCGCTCACCCGGCAGAACCTGCCGGTGTACGAGGGCACCAGCGCCGACGGCGTGGCCCGGGGCGGCTACGTCCTGCGCGACGCCTCCGACGGCCAGCCGAAGGTCATCATCATCGCCACCGGCAGCGAGGTGCAGCAGGCCGTCGACGGCCGTGAGCTGCTGGAGGCCCAGGGCATCCCGACGCGCGTCGTGTCGATGCCGTGTGTCGAGTGGTTCAAGGGGCAGGACTCCGCATACAGGCAGACCGTCCTGCCCTCGTCGATCAGGGCCCGGGTCGCGGTCGAGGCGGGCATCGCCCTCGGCTGGCACGAGTTCGTCGGCGAGTGCGGCGAGGTCGTCAGCCTGGAGCACTTCGGTGCGTCCGCGCCGTACAAGACGCTGTACGAGCAGTTCGGGCTGACGGCGGAGCGCGTGGCTGCGGCGGCCAAGGCGAGCCTGGCCAAGCTGGGCCAGGACAAGGGCGAGACGACGGGAAACTGAGGACATGAGCGAGATCCTGAACAAGCTGTCCGGCCAGGGCGTGTCCATCTGGCTCGACGACATCAGCCGTGAGCGCCTGCGCAGCGGCAACCTGGAGGAGCTGATCCGGGACAAGAACGTGGTCGGCGTCACGTCCAACCCGACCATCTTCGCCGGCGCGCTCAGCAAGGGCGACGCCTACAACGCCCAGCTGCACGACCTGGCCGTGCGCGGCGTGGACGTGGGCGAGGCCGTGCGCGCGATCACCACCTACGACATCCGCTGGGCCGCCGACGTGCTGCGCCCGGTCTACGACGCCACGCAGGGCGTCGACGGGCGGGTGTCGCTGGAGGTCGACCCGCGCCTGGCCCGCGACACCGAGAAGACCGTCGCCGAGGCGCGTGCGCTGTGGTGGATGGTGGACCGGCCCAACCTGTTCATCAAGATCCCGGCCACGATGGAGGGCCTGCCCGCGATCACGCAGGCGATCGGCGAGGGCATCAGCGTCAACGTCACGCTGATCTTCTCGCTGCAGCGCTACCGCGCGGTCATGGACGCCTGGCTGGCGGGCCTGGAGGCGGCCCAGGCCAAGGGCCTCAACCTGGCCACGATCGAGTCGGTCGCCTCGTTCTTCGTCAGCCGCGTCGACACCGAGATCGACAACCGGCTCGACAAGCTCGGCAAGCCCGAGCTGAAGGGCAAGGCCGGCGTCGCCAACGCGCGCCTGGCCTACGCCGCCTTCGAGGAGGTCATGAACTCCGAGCGCTGGCAGCGCCTGCGCGCCGCCGGCGCCCGCCCGCAGCGCCCGCTGTGGGCCTCCACCGGGGTGAAGAACCCCGACTACTCCCCCACGATGTACGTCGACGAGCTGGTCGCGCCGGGCACCGTCAACACGATGCCGGAGAAGACGCTCGACGCGACCGCCGCGGGCGGCAACGTCACCGGCGACACCGTGCGCCCCTTCTACGAGCAGGCGTGGAACACCATGGCCGCGCTGAAGGAGGCGGGCGTCGACTACGACGACGTGGTGCGGGTGCTGGAGGAGGAGGGCGTGCAGAAGTTCGAGGCGTCCTGGAACGAGCTGCTCGAGAGTGTCAGCAAGAACCTGGTTCCGTGACGAAGGCGTCCCGCCGCGGGGAGGGCGGGCCCTCCCCGCGCGGCGCCTCACTGGAGGTTTGAGATGAGTGACCCGGCAGGGCCCCCGGAGGAGGCCGTCGCCGTGGCGGCGGCCGTGGCCGGCACGTCCACGACGCTGGAGGTGGCCGCCGCCAACCCGCTGCGGGACCCGCGTGACAAGCGGCTGCCGCGGGTGGCGGGGCCGTGCGTGATGGTGTTGTTCGGCGTGACCGGCGACCTGGCCAAACGCAAGCTGCTGCCGGCGATCTACGACCTGGGCAACCGGGGGCTGCTGCCGCCGGGCTTCTCCCTGGTCGGTTTCGCCCGGCGCGACTGGCAGGACCAGGATTTCGCCAAACTGACGCACGACGCCGTGAAGACCCATGCCCGCACGCCCTTCCGCGAGGAGGTCTGGAAGCAGATCCGCGAGGGGATCCACTTCGTGCCGGGCGAGTTCTCCGACGACGGCGCGTTCGACGCGCTGGCGATGGCGTTGAAGGAGATCGACGAGCTGCGGGGCACGGGCGGCAACTACGCCTTCTATCTGTCGGTGCCGCCGAAGTTCTTCCCCGTGGTCGTGGAGCAGCTCAAGCGCACCGGGCTGGCCGAGGCGCCCGACGGCTCGTGGCGGCGGGTGGTCATCGAGAAGCCGTTCGGCCACGACCTGCGCTCGGCGCACGAGCTGAACGAGATCACCACCTCCGCGTTCCCGGAGAGCTCGATCTTCCGGATCGACCACTACCTGGGCAAGGAGACGGTCCAGAACATCATGGCGCTGAGGTTCGCCAACAACCTCTACGAGCCGATCTGGAACCGCAGCTTCGTCGACCACGTGCAGATCACCATGGCCGAGGACATCGGCATCGGCGGCCGGGCCGGCTACTACGACGGCATCGGCGCCGCCCGCGACGTGATCCAGAACCACCTGCTCCAGCTTCTGGCCCTGGTGGCGATGGAGGACCCGACCTCGTTCGAGGCGTCCTCGCTGCGCCGCGAGAAGGAGAAGGTGCTCAAGGCCGTGCGGCTGCCCGCCGACCTGGCCGCCAACACCGCGCGCGGCCAGTACGCGGCGGGCTGGCAGGGCGGCGAGAAGGTCGTCGGCTACCTGGAGGAGGAGGGCATCTCCAAGAGGTCCACCACCGAGACGTACGCGGCGGTCAAGCTGGAGATCGCCAACCGGCGGTGGGCGGGCGTGCCGTTCTACCTGCGCACCGGCAAGCGGCTGGGCCGCCGGGTCACCGAGGTGGCCGTGGTGTTCCAGAAGGCGCCGCACCTGCCGTTCAGCGCCGACGACACCGAGATCCTCGGCCACAACGCGCTGGTCGTGCGGGTGCAGCCGGACGAGGGCATCACGGTCAGGTTCGGCTCCAAGGTGCCGGGCACGGCGATGGAGGTGCGCGACGTGTCCATGGACTTCGCCTACGGCGAGTCGTTCCTGGAGTCGTCGCCCGAGGCGTACGAGCGGCTGCTGCTCGACGTGATGATCGGCGACCCGCCGCTCTTCCCGCACCAGCGGGAGGTCGAGCTGTCGTGGAAGATCCTCGACCCGATCGAGGAGTTCTGGGCCACCCAGGGCCAGCCGGAGCCGTACCCGTCGGGATCGTGGGGGCCGCCCGCGGCCGACGCGATGATGGCCCGTGACGGGCGCGTCTGGAGGAGACTCTAGTGACCACGTTCATGCTGGCCGACACGACGGCGGGCAAGATCTCGGCGCAGCTCACGCAGCTGCGCCACCAGATGGGCGCGCCCGCGATCGGCATGGTGCTGACGCTGGTCGTGGTGTGCGAGGAGCGCGACCAGTACGACTCGCTGCGGGCCGCCACCGAGGCCGCCCGCGAGCACCCGTCGCGCATCCTCGTGGTGATCAACCGGGAGACCGACGAGGCCAACCGGCTGGACGCCGAGCTGCGCATCGGCGAGTCGGCGCCGGGCGAGACCGTGGTGCTGCGCCTGTACGGCGAGCTGACCGAGCACGCCGACTCGGTCGTCAGCCCGCTGCTGCTGCCCGACACGCCCGTGGTGGCGTGGTGGCCGAGCCGCGCCCCTGACGTGCCGTCGGCCGACTCGATCGGCGTGCTGGCCCAGCGGCGGCTGACCGACGCCAAGAACGCCGACGACGGCGTCGCGTCCCTGGTGACGCGGGCCAAGGGCTACGCGCCGGGCGACACCGACCTGTCGTGGGCGCGGCTGACGCCGTGGCGCAGCCTGCTGGCCGCCGCGTTCGACCAGCCCGTGGGCCGGGTGCACGGCGGCGTCGTGGAGGCGTCGGCGGGCAACCCGAGCGCGCCGCTGCTGGCGTCGTGGCTGTCGGAGCGGCTGGGCGCCGAGATGGACGTGGCCGACTCGGGCGGGCCCGGCCTGACCGCCGTACGGCTCGCCACCGACGAGGGCGAGCTGTCGGTGGTGCGCACCGACGCCCGCCTGGCCACGCTGTCGCGTCCCGGCCAGCCCGACCGCAACGTGGCGCTGGCCCGCAGGCACCTGTCGGAGCTGCTGGCCGAGGAACTGCGCCGGCTCGACACCGACGAGATCTACGGGGCCGCCGTCAAGCGCCTGGCCCGCCTCCGCTAGACCGCACGACTCCCCGTGCCCGGGCGCCCCCGAGGTGCCCGGGCACGGCCGTATCCATGAAAGGGTGGCGCTCGTGAGCGTTCCCACTGTTGTTGTGCACCGCGACGCCGACGTGCTGGCCAAGGCCGTGGCGGCGCGGATCATCACCCGGCTCGTCGACGCCCAGTCCGCCAAGGGCTCGGCCTCGCTGGTGCTGACCGGCGGCACCGTCGGCATCGCCACGCTGGCGGCGATCCGTGACACGCCGGCGCGTGACGCCGTCGACTGGCGCCGCCTGGACATCTGGTGGGGCGACGAGCGCTTCCTGCCGGCCGGCGACCCGGAGCGCAACGAGACCGGCGCCCGGCAGGCGCTGCTCGACCACGTCGACCTCGACCCCGCGCGGGTGCACGTCATGCTGGGTCCCGACTCGGGGCTGTCGGCGGAGGAGTCGGCCGACGCCTACGCCACGGAGCTGGCCAAGGCCGCCCGGCCGGAGGACCACGGCGCGGCGCCCGCCTTCGACGTGCTGCTGCTCGGCATGGGGCCCGACGCGCACGTGGCGTCGCTGTTCCCGGGCATGCCGGCGCTCTACGACACCCGCGCGGCGGTCGCGGTGCACGGCGCGCCCAAGCCGCCGCCCACGCGCATCTCGCTGACGCTCCCGGTCATCCAGGGGGCGCGTGAGGTGTGGGTGGTCGCGGCCGGCGAGGAGAAGTCGGGCGCGGTCCGGCTGGCGCTGTCGGAGTCGGGGCCCGTCCAGGTCCCGGCGGCCGGGGCGCGCGGCCGGGGCGGCACGCTGTTCCTGCTGGACCGGGCGGCCGCGGGCAAGATCCCGCCGGGCCTGGGCCGCATCGCCTCGCCCTAACGGGCCACCAGGGCGTCGATCTCGCCGAGGAGCGCCTGCTTGCGCTCCTGCGGCAGGTAGCTGGCCCGCACGCCGTTGCGGGCCAGCTCGGCGAGGTCCGCCTCCCCCAGGCCGAAGACGCGGGCCGCGACGCGATACTCGTCGGCCAGCGTGGTGGCGAACATGGGCGGGTCGTCGCTGTTGAGCGTGACGAACAGGCCCTCCTCCAGCATGCGCGGCAGCGGGTGGTCCTCGATGCGGGCGACCTGGCCGGTGCACACGTTCGAGGTGGGGCAGACGTCCAGCGGGAGCTGCGTCTCGCGCAGGTGGTCCACCAGGCGCGGATCGGCGAGGCAGGCGATGCCGTGGCCGATCCGCTCGGCGCCGAGCCCCTCGATGACCTCCCACACGGTCTCCGGGCCGGTCATCTCGCCGCCGTGCGGCACGCTGTGCAACCCGGCCGCCCTGGCCGCGGCGAACGCGTCACGGTAGGCGTCGCGGTGGGGCGCACGGCTCTGCTCGATCCCGCCCAGCCCGAAACCTACCAAAGCAGCGGGAGGTTCCTGGAGCGCGTGGTCGAGGGTGACCTTGGCCGCCTCCTCCCCGAACTCGCCCGGGATGTCGAAGATGTAGGCCATCTCCACCCCGTGCTCGACGGGAGCCCGCCGGGCGGCGAGGTCCAGCGCCTCGGTGACCTCGCGGGCCGGCATGCCGACGACATGATGGGCGTACGGGGTGACCTGCAGCTCTGCGTAGCGCCCGCCCTGCGCCGCCAGGTCGCGGGCCAGGCCGAGCACGAGTGTGGCGATGTCCTCCGGCTCCCGGACCAGGGCGTTGACCGCGCCGTACACCTGGGCGAAGTGCGGGAAGTCGCGGAAGGTGTAGAAGGCGCGCAGCTCCTCCTCGCTGGTCGGCACCGGGCTGCCGGGGTGGCGGCGCGACAGCTCCAGCACCGTGTCGACGGAGGCGGAGCCGATCAGGTGGACGTGCAGTTCGACCTTGGGCAGTGCGTCGATGAACGCGTCAGGACTCATGCGGACGACCCTAGGCCGCGCCCCGGCCTCGCCTCCAGGCTTACGGGGCGAATATCACATGGATGTGTAAAGTTTTGGCGTTATGCTGTCCGGGGTGACCGATCCCGAAGCTTACGAGCGCGGATTCGCCCGGCTCAGCGCCCACACCGTCGGCCCGCTCCTCGACCGGGCGGGCGTCCCCACCGGCCCGGCCGAGCGGCGGGCCGGGGTGCGGGTGCTCGACGCGGGGTGCGGGAGCGGCGTCGTGACGGCCGGAGCGCTGGCGCGCGGGGCCCGCGTGACCGCCTTCGACGCCGACGCCGCGATGGCGGGGCTGGCCGCGCGCCGCCATCCGGAGGCGGAGGTGGTGGTGGCGGCGCTGCCGTCGCTGCCCTTCCGGGACGGGACATTCGACGCCGTAGCCGGAAATTTCATCATCAACCACGCGCCCGACACCGCCGCCGCACTCCTGGAGCTGCGCCGCGTCGCCCGGCCCGGCGCGGGCGTGGCGCTGACCTGGTGGGAGCCGTCCGAGATGACCGCCACCGGCGTCATCGCCGCCGCCGTCGAAGCCGCCGGCCACCCCTTCGCGTTCCCGCCCCGGCCCCTCGCCGCCGCCGACCCCGGCCGCTTCGCCACGCTCATGCGCCGGGCGGGCTTCACCGGCGTCGCCGTCGACACCCTCCGCTGGCGCCACCCGTTCGACCCGGACGCATGGCTCGCCGACGTCGTCGCCGCCGGCGGCCCCCGCTTCGGCCCCATCGCCGCCCAGCCCGCCGCCGTCCAGGCCCGCATCCGCGCCGCCTACCACCACCTGGCCGCCCCGTACATCCTGGACGGCTTCCCCGTAACCGCCCACCTGGCCCACGCCACCACCCCCTGACCCGACCGCCACCCTCTGCGCCCCTCCCTGGGCCCACGCCCCCGGCCCCCACCCGCCACCCCTGCGCCCGGCACCCGGCAGACGGGTACGCCGCGCGAGAAGTCCTGGCCCATCAGCGAGCCGGTGCGCTGCTCAGCCTCGCTGAGCAGGACCAGCTCGCCTCCGCAGTGCGGTCCGCTGGTCTCGCGCTCGGCGCCATGCCAGCCCCGCTGCTGGCCGATCTCCTCTCGGCAGTGGAGACAAGCGAGACGGTGATCGCGCGCGCCCTGGACACATCCACGAGGGTCGCCAGCGGACGCGCCCGGATTCCGTCACGCAGTGAAGGACACGCATGAACGTCCCTGCAAGCCCTGACGGCGGCTTCTACGGCTTCGCGCCGCCGGAGGCGCACCCCGCTGGGCGTGGGTCGCCTGGCTGTTCGGCTGCTCCAGCAAGTCGACCCGGCGTGCGGGCACCGACAGCTCGACCTCCAGCCACTCCCACGGTGCCCTCAGCTACACCAGCTCCGGCGGCACCTGCCACTGCCAAGGGCCGCGCGACGGCAGATAGAACTCTGGCTCGGCTAAGTAGCGATACTCCGCCTTGGGGAGCAAAAGCGTCGCTATGCGCTCCAGCGTTGGTTCGGCTACCAGATGTGGGCGCTGGCGGCCTCGTCGACGGCGTTCTCGGCCTCCCGGATGCGCTCGGCAGGACAGGTCGGCCAGGCGCTGCTGCGGCCGGGTGCGCTCGGCCATCGCCTCGGCCAGCCAGGCGGTCGCCGCGGCGGGCTGCTCAAGTTGCGGGGCGACCCGTTCATCCAGCGCGGCGGTGCGTTGGACCGCGTCGCTCATCGCGCCGTCCTGGCGGGCCCGGCGTTCGCGGTAGGCGCGCCCGGCAGGCGTCGGAGCAGTACGCGCGGTGCCGGCCCCGCACCGGGCAGGGCCGGCGGGTGCGTGTTGCCGCCGGACGGTTCGGCGCAGCGCGTGGACTCCTCGGCCGCGACGGCGTCCGGTTCGCCGTGCCCGCCGGGCTGCGCAATTGCCGCCCTGCTCAGCGATCTCCACGATCACCTGCGTGACGTGCTCGGTGATCTCAACGTCCGGGCCTGTCATCGGGGGTCACCTCGGCGGCCACGTGGACGGCGCCGCGCAGGAGCCGGAGCGGCTTGCCGCCGGAGTCGACGAGTTCGAGGTCTCACACGCCAAGTCCTCCACGTCCCGGAGGCCGGCACCGCGGCAGGGGATGAGCAGCGTGACGCGGTCGGTGGCCGGGTCGGTGATGGTCATGTGGCCGGTGTAGAGGGTAACCGTCCCCACCGGGCTTGGACCGGCGGGCCTTCAAGCTTGCTGGCCTAAGTCGCTACTCCAGGCGATTTAAGATTCGAGCTCTCTACTGTAGCCAAACTCTTCTGACCTGCGAGTTTACTCCCAATTCTCACATATGCAGGGATGACTACTCCGCGAATAGGGAAGGATGCCGTCCGCCAATAAGCGCGCCGATCAGAAATGACTACTTAAAGCAAGCGTTGACAATTTCCCTTCTGAATCGCGCAAGACTCTCATCCTTCCCCATCTCAAAGGAGAATTCTGGAGTGAAGTACGGACTGCGTGCCGCCATCATCGCTTCATCAATTGCTGTCATGTTAGGGGCTATAGCTCCCAACGCTGCCAGCGCCGATCCCCATCCGGTAGACAGCAATGGTCAGTCAAACATGCCGACCCTGCCCGGCGAGCCGGACACCTCGGGCGCCGATGGCGAAGCATTCTCCAGCGCCGTTACAGACAAAAATAAGCTAGCGGCAGACGTTGGGTGCTGGGTGATCGCCGAAGCCCCGTTTACGCTCGTATACAACAAGGCGCCGATTCGCGCCGAAGGCTATATATCCAGATGTACACCCATCAAGCCAGACGATTGCCGCACGGAGACCGACCTCGAACAGAACATCGACGGAATCTGGACAGTGGTAGCCAATGGTCCCGTGAAGTGGGGTTGCAGCGTAGGCAGCGGCTCGAAGTCCAGCACGGCTTATAACTGCCGGCAGGACCTCAACGGACCGCACTCGTACCGGACGCGGACCTACCTCCTCACCCAGTACCGCGGGAAGTGGGCCCCCTCTCCTTCCGTAGCGACGAGCGGGACCAACAGTTGGTGGTGCGAATAGAATCCGCGCTCCAGCGGCAGCGAGTAACGACCACATAGTCTTTAGGTATACCGAGCTCATCTTCTAGTCCGGCTACGCCCGCAGACAGGATTCACTCACAGTCTGCGGGCCTATCCGTTCTCCCGCAATCTCTCAGCAGGATCATTCTCGGTCAAGCGAAGAAGGGGAATCTGCTTCTGGCGTCTCACTTCGTATCGCTCCGATAGTGACACTGTCTTCAAAAGGCGAACGAGCAAACCGTCGCAATCGCCCTTGCCTATTTTCAAAACACCCACCTTCACGAATCGCCCAAAAACGTCAATGTGAATTGAATCCTCAATATCAGCATTAGCTAGCTTCACGATTTCAGAGGCCCTCCTTGCGGAATCTCGATCAGCAAGAACCACATAGTCGGCCCCATCGGCCAGATAAGAAATCGCCATGCTATACGACTCAGAGGTCCTGGATTCGATCATCGTAAGGTTCAGGCTAGAAACTCCTCTGAACCGATGCAACACAAGATGCCCCCGGGTGATCTGAAAGATCATCCAATTGATACCGCCGACGACATGTACGAGCGCTGCTTCGAAGGTTCCTCTCATCGTCTCCTCTGATCATGGCTGGGAAGAACCGGACCGTCTGATGTAAGTATCCTCTCCTGGCCCAAATACTTCACTATCGTGGTCAAGTCCTCTTGGGAACATATTGATCACCGTGCAGGATGTCGGCACGGGTATGCCGTCCCCGAAGAGCACTCGACGCAGACCAGCATCCGGGCGGGCGCGAGATCGGTGGGGCCTGATGAAGTGCGGCCGCACCCGCTGCGGATGCAGCGCGGTCGTATCAGCAGGTCACGGCATCGGGACGGGGATGCATGGCTCGTTCTCGGCGTCCTCGAACAGGCGCATGCACCGGGCGCAGTTCACCGTGATGACGTCGGCCCGGCCGGTGGCCGCTGCCTGCATGAGGTTGGTGTTGTCGCGGGCGGTGTACCGGAGCATGTCCTGAGGCTTCTCAACACCCTCGCCAGGGTTGAACGTCCGAATCGGGGTGGTGGCGGCCTGCCAGGCGTGAGCGCTGGTCGCGCTGGTGTTTTCGGTCATGGGGCGAGTCTGGCCACGAGGAGGAATTAGTCTCCCTCCGATTCGAGGCGCCAGCCTCCCAGGCCATACCGGAACGGAACCTTCCTTGCCGGTGATTGCCGTTCCGATGTTGCTTGCCCTCGAACACGCCAGCGCGGCGGCCGGAATGGGAAGATCCGATGATGGAGATGAACTTTCCTGACCAGATTGAGCTGCTCGGCGCGCGAGTGGAGGCCGGGCTGATCAGCTACCAGGAAGCCGTCCAGCAGTTGGCCGAGTGGAACAGCGACGTGCTCACCCCCGCCGGCGCAGACAGTTGGCTCCAGGACTGGCGGGGCGCGAGCGCACCTCACCAGGTCGGCCGACGCTGCGAGGCGGGCCGTCGACGCCATGGAAGTCGAGCTCACCGCCGCGACTCCGCAAGAGCGCACCGCCGCGTCGGCCGCGGCCGACCAGGCGTTGGCGGAACTGCGCGACATCTGACCTTCCGGGGGCGAGCGGCCGCCCGGCACACGCCTCCGGGTCGGCCATAGGCCGAGATCGTCACGGGCTAGGCGCGGCCTTCCGGCGGCGCGGGGGGGCACCCGGCAGGGGCACCGGGGCGGGGGTGGCGAGCTTGTCCACGGCCGCGCGGCGCGTCCGCTCCGGCCGCCGGTCGTACTTCGCCGTGGTGGCCGGGGAGGCGTGCCCGACGAGGGCTTGCGCGGTGGCCAGGTCCACCCCGGCGTCGAGCAGTTCGCCGATGAACGTACGCCGGAAGTCGTGAGCGCGCGGCGCCTCGTCCAGCCCGGCCTGGGCGGCGCGCTCGCCGAGCACCGAGGACAAGGAGCAGAAGTGGAACGCCGGGCCTCACCTGCAACCACAGGTCGTCGGGCTGCGGTAACGGTTAAGGAACCGTGGCACCGCCTGCACTCAGGAAGAGATCCAATAAGGACATGAGAGCCAGACAGCCGCGACCACCATCTCGGCAGGTGCTTGCGGCGGCGACCGCAGCCAGGGCACGTCGCATGGCCAAAGTCGCAGAAGCGACTCCTCCATCTGCCCCGTCCCGCTCGGGCCACTGGGCGCAGTGGTGGATACGCCGATTACTGTGGCTCATCCCCCTGCTGGTGGCGATTGCCGGGGCCGCTGTCGCGGCGACCATCGAGAGCATCCCGGACTGGGGACGCTGGACCCTGGCCGGGATCGCCCTGGCCGGCGTCGCCGTCCTCGGCATCGCCGTACTCATCGGGCCAGCCGCCCGCCGCCTGGCAGGCGAACGCCACCCGCTCACCCAGGACGAGCGCGGCCAGATGACTGCCACAGAACGCGTGGAGGCCGTCAACGCCGCCCGCCATACCCTGATTCAGGCCGCCACAGGGTTGGTCGTCATCGGCGGTGTCGTCTTCACCGCGCAGGGCTTGTGGTACACGGCGCAGTCCCTCGACGCCTCCCGGCAGGCCCAGCGGACCGCCGAGCAGGGGCAGATCACCGACCGGTACACCAAGGCCGTGGAACAACTTGGCTCCGCCAAACAGGACGTACGGCTCGGCGGCATCTACGCGCTCCAGCGCCTGGCCGCCGATTCTCCTCGTGACAAGGACACCATCCGCAACGTCCTGGCCGCCTTCGTCCGCAATCGCGACTTCTGTGTCCTCCGTGCAGGGCAGAAGGCACCCCCCGCACACTGCACTCCCGAAGCCCCAGCAGAACAACTCGACAAGATCCCAGACAGGAGGCTGGACGAGGACGTGTTCGCGGCCCTGACCCTCGTCCCCCACCTAGCACCCCGCGACCCCAGCGGCGCCTTCACCGTCCCTCCCCACTTCGCTCGGGTACGCTTCCCCCGAGCGGATCTGAGCTACGTGAACCTGGCCGGCGTGGACCTGGCTGGCGCGGACCTGCGCCGCGCGAACCTGCTCCGCGCGAACCTGCTCCGCGCGTACCTGAGCGTCGTGAACCTCAGCGGCGCGAACCTGCATAACACGTACCTGAACGGCGCGGACCTGAGCGCCGCGAACCTGCGCGGCGCGGACCTGAACGTCGCGGACCTGAGCGGCGCGGACCTGAGCGGCGCGGACCTGAGCGGCGCGTTCCTGAGCGGCGCGGACCTGAGCGGCGCGGACCTCCGCGGGGCGGATCTGCAGGAGGTGAAGGGAGCAACCGAGCAGGACATACGCCGCGTGGCAATCACCGATGCGGCCACTCGCTTCTGACGGCGCCGCCCCGTCGCATCGGCCGGACCGGAAGGATCGTCGGTTCACCTGCGCCTGATCTTCCTCCAGATGTTGAGCTGACTCGGGGCGTGGGCTATGTCCGGGATGCCGCTACCGACCATCGACGCAGGCCAGCAGCTTCCGAGCACAACGGACGGCCAGCAAGCCGGAAGTTCCGGCCGGATATGACCAGCACTCGCGTCCGGCCGCGGCCGAGATCATCACGAACTAGGCGCGGCCTTCCGGCGGCGCGGGGCGGCACCCGGCAGGGGCACCGCGTCGGGGGTGGCGAGCTTGTCCACGGCCGCGCGGCGCGTCCGCTCCGGCCGCCGGTCGTACTTCGCCGTGGTGGCCGGGGAGGCGTGCCCGACGAGGGCTTGCGCGGTGGCCAGGTCCACCCCGGCGTCGAGCAGTTCGCCGATGAACGTACGCCGGAAGTCGTGCGCGCGCGGCGCCTCGTCCAGCCCGGCCTGCTCGGCGCGGGCCGCGATCACGTTGCTGACCGTGCGCGCGTCCATGAACGCGATCCGGCCGTGCTCGTCGCGGCGGATGTGCCTGCCTCGCGGGGTGAACGGCGCGAACAGGCCGCCCGGGTCGCGGCGGCGCACCGTCAGCCACGCCTCGATCCGGCCGACCGCGCTGGCCGTCAGGTACACCATGCGTTCCTTGCTCCGCTTGCCCCGGATGCGCAGCGAGCGGGCCGCCGGGTCGTAGTCGGCCAGCGCCACCCCGGCGAGCTCGAACCGGCGCACGCCGGTCGAGTACAGGGCGGCGATCATCGCTGCGTCCCGCAGCGCCACCCGCCGCAGCTCGTCCCGCTTGGCCGGGTCCTCGACGTCCCGTGGGTCGAGGTCGGCGTCGCAGGCGGCCATCAGCGCGCCGACGCGCTCGATCGGCAGGTGCCCGCCGGCGGGCAGGGTGCTGCCCTCGAACTGGTCGACGCGCTGGGCGCGGTCACGCTCGTCGGCGGTCATCAGCCCGAGGAGCCACGCCCGATCCAACACTTGCCGTAGCGCCACGACGTGCTTGTTCCGGTAGGCGAGCGACCACGGCTCGCGGGTGCCGTCCTTCTTCCGGCTGGTCGCCTGCCCGATCAGGGCCCGGATGCGCTGGGTGTGCTCGGCCCGCAGCAGATGCCACCTGATCGTCTCGCCGGTGATGGCGAGCACGGCCGGGTCCTTCTTCCCGGTGGCGGGGTCGATGCCGGTGGGGTCCTGGTCGGCCATCAGCCGGGCGATCCGGTCGAGGCAGCCCTGCATGGTGCGGCGGGATTCGCGGCCGTCGAGGCTGTCGAGGTAGGCCCAGTACGGGTTCTTCTACCGGTCGTCGGCGGCTGCCACGGCGGGCAGCGTCTCCCCGCCCGCCGTGGTCACCATCTCGGGAAGGTTGCCGCTCACCGCGGGCCTTCGGTCTCGATGGGCTGAACATGGGTGAGGGCGATCGGGCCCGGCCTGGCTTCCCGACGCCGTGGCAGTCGAAGGTCCAGTAACGGACGGGCGTGCCAACCGGCACCGTGGCATTACACTTCTCGACCACGGCCTTCCGCTCCTGCCGACGCGCCTGCTCCAGCGCCTCGGCCGCGGCCTCGTGCGCATCGACCTGGACGTCGGCCATGTGCGCGTCGTACTGCTCGAACACGGCGTGGTCGTCCCACGGCGGGGTGGTCGGCATGGTGCTGCAGGAGCAGGTGCCGGACTTGAGGTCGCGGCCGGCCTGGGCGGACGCGATGGGGTCGAGGTCGAGCAGCAGTCGGTGGGCCTTGAGATCCACGAGCGGGTCGTCGGTGTAGTGCGGCAGGTCGGTCACGGTGTCTTCTCCTTGACGGTCTCGCGGGGGGGCTGGTCTCCACCAGGGGGAGGCGGGTCGGGGCCGCCCCGGCGCGGGATGTCTGCGCCGGGGCGGCTTGCCTCCTAGGGGAGGTCGTCACAGGGTGTCCGGCCTGATGTCGCCGACTTCGCGGACCATCCACTCCACGAAGTCGATCGGCTCCACGAACAGTTCCCGGTAGGCCCGTTCGGCGGCGGCCCAGATGACGTCGTCGTCGTAGTTGGCCGCGACCCACTGGACCATGAGCCAGGCGGCGCGGGCCTCGGTGCCCTCGAAGTGGCAGACGCCGCCCTCGACGTACGGGCAGTCGTTGGTGTGC
The DNA here is from genome assembly GCF_040639085.1 of Nonomuraea sp. NPDC023979. Classification (NCBI taxonomy): domain Bacteria; kingdom Bacillati; phylum Actinomycetota; class Actinomycetes; order Streptosporangiales; family Streptosporangiaceae; genus Nonomuraea; species Nonomuraea sp. NPDC023979. Next base: position 49,027 of record NZ_JBEZZG010000008.1, on the reverse strand, counting down.
GGCTGCTCGCCGGGGCTCTGCGGGGCCTGGGAGTGGTAGCCGAAGATGATGGCCTCCCACCCGAGCTTGGACCCGGACACGAGCGGGATGGGGACGTGGGCGAACGTGACCTGGATGGCGCATCGGTCGCCCTGGAGCAGCCAGGTGCGGCGGATGCCGCCCGCGTACGGCCGGTCGTGCATGATGCGGGTGAAGAGGGGTGCCGCCCCGTCCGAGACGGGGCGGTCGTACCCGGCACCCGGCACCCGGCACCCGGCGATCGCGCGGCCCGCCGGGACGGCCCTCTTCGGAGGACAGCGACCTGCCTTGCCTCCGCGCCCCCTTCCGAGGGGTCCCGCGCCACACACGCGAGCTACCTCGCCCCGCCCCCACGACCACCTCCTGCGGACCTCACGGCACACACGCGGCGGGCCCTCCTGGAGGACCCCGGGTGCCTCCCCCGCCCTTGCGGCCACCGTCGGTGGACCTCAGAGCACGCACACAACCGGCCCCTCCCGAGGCTCGCGTGGCCTCCCTCGCGGCACGCACGCGGCGCGGGCCTCTCCGGAAGACCTCGCGCGGCCTCCCCTGCCTCCCCCTGCGGCCACCCTTGGTGTTTCGCCAGGGACGGGAGTGGGGCCGCTGTGGGTGGAGGTCGTGGGGCCGCCATCGGTGGAGGTCGTGGGGCGACTGTGGGCGGGAGGTGTGGTCAGGTTCGGTCGGGGAGGCGTTGGCGGGCGTGGCGTTCTTCGCGGCGGGTGACTTCGAGGCGCTGGGCCGTCTCGGCGAGGCGTTTGCGGGCCTTGGCGAGCTTCGCCTCCAGGCGGGCGACCTTGTCGGCCCGTTCGGCGTGGTCGCGTTCGGCCTCCTCCAGGGCCTGGCTCCACTCGCGGTGGGCCGCCTCGGCCTCCTCGCGCTCCTTGGCCTTCCTGGCCTCGGTCTCGGCGCGGCGGCGCGCCGCGTCGGCCTCGGCCGTCTCGTCCGCCTGGGTGCCGGGTTTGCGGCGGCGGCCAGGGGGGCGGCCGGCGGGGGCGGGCGCCGGGGCGAAGCCGCTGTAGCGCAGCGGCTTGGCGAGCCGGCCGCGCCGCACCTCGTCGGCGGCTCCGGCGTCCACGACGGCGGCGTCGAGCGTCTGGTCCACCTCGGTGGCGGCGGCGGGCGACAGCTCGTCGCGGACCAGCCCGGCGACCCGCCCGGTGACCTCGCCGCGGCGCCGGGTCAGTTCGGCGAGCGCGTCGGCGTCGTGCGCCTGCCAGGCGTCGCGCAGCTCCTGGCCGAGCTCCAGCAGCTCCTCCAGGGCGTCGGGGTGCTCGCGGGAGATCCGGTTGACGGCCCACGCCGACACCGTGGGCTTGCGCAGCTTGCCGATCTCCCGGGCCAGCGCGGCGTCGCCCGCGTCCTTGGCCGCGCGGGCCTCGGCGGTGCGGGCGGCGGTGAAGTCGGCGGGCGCGAGCCCGTACAGCCTGCCGGTGACCTCCTCGAGATCCACACAAGGGGGATACCCCGCCCGGGCTGGTTCGTAGCGCATAGTGGAGGCAGCCCACTCGAACGGAGGCCCCCGTGTTCGAGCGCTTCACCGAGAGCAGCCGCCAGGTCGTCGTCCTCGCCCGGGAGGAGGCGCGGGCGATGCGTCACGGCGCCATCGGCACCGGGCATCTCCTGCTGGGGCTCGTCCGGGAGGGCGAGGGTCCGGCGGCGCGGGTGCTGGCCGAGTGCGGCGTGTCGCTGGAGGGCGTACGGGCCTGTGTGGAGGCCGAGGAGCCGCGCCGGGACCCGGCCGGGCACGCGCCGTTCACGGCCCGGGCGAAGAGGGTGCTGGAGCTGTCGCTGCGTGAGGCGCTGGGGCGGCGGCACGACTTCATCGGCACCGGGCACGTCCTGCTCGGGCTGCTGCGCGACGGCGACGCGCCGGTGCTCCGCGCGCTGGCCGCCGCGGGCGCCGACCCGGACGAGGTACGGCAGCGCGTGCTGGAAGAGGTGGGGCGCCGGGAGCCGCCCGGCGACGCGTCGTCGGTGAGCGCCCCGGAGCTGGCCGGGCGGCTGGCCCGCATCGAGGAGAGCCTGGAGCGCATCGAACGCCATCTCGGCATCCGGCGGACCGGCTCAGACTGACGCCAGCGCCCCCACGGCCAGCCTGGCCTCCACCACGGCGGGGTCCTCGGTGCGGGAAAGCGTGGCGCCGAGTCCGAGCATCAGCCGGCGCATGCGCGCGTTGTCGGCCAGCATGCCGGCCCTGACCTCGGCGTAGCCCAGGTCGCGCGCGGCGCACACCAGCGCCCTGGCCAGGGCCGTGCCCAGGCCGCGCCCCTGCCAGCGGTCCTCGACGAGCAGCGCGAGCTCGGCGATGCCGGGGTCGGCGGTGAACATCAGGCTGGCCAGCGCGACCACCTGCCCGTCGTCGGCCGCCACCACGGAGTGGCCGCGGGCGCGGTCGCAGAGCCGGTCGAACACGCGCGGCGGCAGCTCGGGCATCGAGGTGAAGTAGCGGAACCTGCGCGTCTCGGGCGAGCACCTGTCGTGCAGGTCGCGTACGGCCTCGCGGTAGAGGGAGGTGAGCGGCCGGACGGCGATCTCGGCGCCGTCGGCGAGCCTGACGGGGCGCTCGGCCGGCTTGCCGTCGGGGCCGGCCGGCGGCTGGACGAGCCGGGCGAACGCGGCGGCCCTGGCGGCCTCGGTCAGCGTGAAGGGCAGCCCGGCGCGGCGCAGCCGGACCGACCGCCGGGCGGCGACGGGCACCACGAGCCGGGTCGGGTCGGGCAGGTCGTTCGCGGGTTCGCCGTAGATCCACCGGGCGTCGTCGGCGCGCAGCAGCTCGGCGAGCAGCTCGGGCAGCCGCCAGGGCGCGGCCCGCAGCCGGGAGGCCAGCAGCAGCGCCCGGGTGGGCTCGTCGGTCAGCTCGTGGGCGGTGGCGGCGACGACCCGGACGCGGCGCCCGCCCGCCGCCTCCAGGGCCTCGCGCACGTTCTCGGGGGTGGCCGGGATGTCGGCGACGAACTCGTCGACGGTGCCGTCGACGTCGGGTTGTACGCTCAGGCCGAGGATGTTGCCGCCCCGGGCGGCCAGGGCGGCGGCGAGCGAGGCGAGCCGTCCCGGACGTTCGTCGACCGTGGTGCGGATGCGCAGGAGTCCCATACGAAGAAGGATGCGGGGTCGCTGTTACGTTGCCGCTAACGTCGTGTTTCCATCACGGAATTCGTGGCGAGATGCGACACCTTCTCCGGATATAGCAGGATATGGCCCCATGAGCGTGCATGTTCCCCTGTCGTCCGGGTTCGTCAATGGCGACGTGTCCTTCTGGTACCGCTCCTCGGGCGTTCCCGCCCCCGGTCCCAGGCTCGACGGCGACCGCGAGGCGGACGTCGTCATCGTCGGCGCCGGCTACACGGGGCTGTGGACGGCCTACTACCTCAAGCGGGCCCGCCCGTCGCTCGACGTGGTGGTGCTGGAGCAGGAGTTCGCCGGGTTCGGCGCCTCGGGCCGCAACGGCGGCTGGCTGACGGGCGACCTGGCGGGCTCGCACGCGCGCTACGCCCGCACCCACGGCCGCGACGCCGCCCGGCGGCTGCAGCGGGAGATGTTCTCCTCGGTCGACGAGGTCATCGCGGTGTGCGAGAAGGAGGGCATCGACGCCGACATCGTCAAGGGCGGCGTCGTCAACGTGGCCCGCTCCACCGCGCAGGCCGCCCGGCTGCGCGCCTCGGTGGCCGAGTCCCGCGCCTGGGGCATCACCGAGGAGGACCTGCGCCTGGTCGACCCGGACGCCCACCTCAGGGTGGCGGGGGCCGTGAGCGCCACCTGGAGCCCGCACTGCGCGCGCATCCAGCCCGCCAAGCTGGCCCAGGGCCTGGCCCGGGTGGTGCGCGACCTCGGCGTGACGATCTACGAGCGCACGCCCGTCACCCGCATCGCGCCGCACCGGGCGGAGACGCCGTACGGGACCGTGCGGGCCGGGCACGTGCTCCGCGCCACCGAGGGCTTCACGGCGCGGATGGAGGGGCTGCGGCGGCAGTGGCTGCCGATGAACAGCTCGATGATCGTCACCGAGCCGCTGCCGGCCTCGTTCTGGGAGTCGGTCGGCTGGGAGGGCGCGGAGCTGCTCGGCGACCTGGCCCACTACTACATGTACGCCCAGCGCACCGCCGACGACCGCATCGCGTTCGGCGGGCGCGGCCGGCCCTACCTGTACGGCTCGCGCGTCGATGCCCGCGGCCACACGCACGAGTGGACCGTCGAGGCGCTGTGGGACCTGCTGGTCGACTTCTTCCCGGCGGCCCGCTCGTCCTCCGTCGCCCACGCCTGGTCGGGCGTGCTGGCGGTGCCGCGCGACTGGTGCTCGACCGTCCACGTGGACCCGGCGACCGGGCTCGGCTGGGCGGGCGGCTACACCGGCCACGGCGTCACCACCACGAACCTGGCCGGCCGGACCCTGCGCGACCTGGTGCTGGGCGAGGAGACCGAGCTGACGGCGCTGCCGTGGGTGGGGCGCAAGGTGCGCGCGTGGGAACCCGAGCCGCTGCGCTGGCTGGGCGTGCACAGCATGTACCGCCTCTACCGGATGGCCGACCAGCGGGAGCGGTCGATGCCGCGCACCTCGGTCCTGGCCCGCTTCGCCGACCTGATCACCGGTCACTGACCATCCCTGCCAGATAGGAGATCTTCCATGAGCGTGCTGTTCCGGGGCGGGCGCGTGTTCACCGCGACGGGCGCCTTCGCCGAGGCGGTGCTGGTGCGCGACGGCGTCGTGGCGGCCGTGGGCGCCGAACGGGAGCTGGCCCGGCTGGCGCCCTCCCACGAGACGGTGGACCTCGGCGGCGGCCTGCTGGTGCCGGGCTTCACCGACGCCCACCTGCACCCGGTGCAGGCGGGCCTGGAACGCGCCAGGTGCGACCTGGCCGAGGTGTTCGGGCTGGACGCCTACCTCGCGGCAGTCCGTACGTATGCCGCCGCCAATCCCGGCAAGGAGTGGATCGACGGCGGTGGCTGGGACATGTCGGCGTTCCCGGGCGGGCTGCCCCGCAGGGAGCAGCTCGACTTCCTGGACCGGCCCGCCTACCTGATCCAGCGCGACCACCACGCCGCCTGGGTCAACAGCCGGGCGCTGGAGCTGGCCGGGATCACCCGCGACACGCCCGACCCGGCCGACGGGCGGATCGAACGCGACCCCGACGGCACCCCGACGGGCGTGCTGCACGAGGGCGCGATGGACCTGGTGGGCCTGCTCACGCCCCGCCCGACGGCCGCCGACCTGGACGCCGCGCTGGCCGAGGCGGAGGCGCACCTGTTCTCGCTGGGCATCACCGGCTGGCAGGACGCCATCGTGGGCTCGTACGCGGGCTCCGACGACCAGTTGCCCACCTACCTGTCGGCGGCCCGCTCAGGGCGGCTACGGGCCCGCGTGGTGGGCGCCCTGTGGTGGGACAGGACCCGCGGCCTGGACCAGATCGAGAGCCTGGTGGAGCGCCGGGCGTCGGCCGAGGGCCTGGACCGGTTCGCGGCCGGCTCGGTCAAGATCATGCAGGACGGCATCACGGAGAACTTCACCGCCGCCACCCTGGAGCCCTACTGCCGCTGCGGCGGCACGGGGCTGTCGTACGTGGACCCGGTCAAACTGAAGGAGTACGTGGCCGAGCTGGACCGGCTGGGCTTCCAGGTCCACTTCCACGCGATCGGCGAGCGGGCGGTGCGCGAGGCGCTCGACAGCTTCGAGGGCACCGATCCGGCCAACCGTCACCACATCGCGCACCTGCAGATCATCGAGCCGTCGGACGTGCCGCGCTTCGCCGCGCTGGGCGTCACGGCCAACCTGCAGCCGCTGTGGGCCACCCACCACGCGCAGATGGACGAGCTGACGCTGCCGTTCCTGGGCGAGCCGCGCTCGTCGTGGCAGTACCCGTTCGCGGACCTGCTGGCGCACGGCACCCGGTTCTGCGCGGGCAGCGACTGGCCGGTGTCGGACGCCGACCCGCTGCAGGGCATGCACGTGGCCGTCAACCGGACCGAGCCGGGCGGTTCGGTGCACGCGGGCTACCCGACGGCGCAGACGCCGTTCCTGCCCGATCAGCGCATTGACCTGGCGACCGCGCTGACCGCGTACACGGCGGGCTCGGCGTGGATCAACCGCTCGCCCGCCGGGGTGATCGAGCCGGGCCGCCCGGCCGACCTGGTGGTGCTCGACCGCGACCCGTTCACGCTGCCGGAGAAGGACATCTGGACGACGCGGGTGCGGATGACGTTCGTCGACGGCGTCGCCGTCCACGAACGGGCCTGAACGACGAAAGGGCCCCGGCGGGAGAACCGCCGGGGCCCTTTCACGTCAGCCCGCTACCAAGGGGACTTGTTGTTGCGCAGGCGCTCCAGCGCTTCCTCGAGGATCGCCTTGCCGTCCTTGTCGCTCCGGCGCTCCTTCACGTAGGCCAGATGCGTCTTGTACGGCTCGTTCTTCGGCGGAGCAGGCGGGGCCTCCTCGTCCTGGCCGGCCGGGAGGCCGCAACGCGGGCAGTCCCACAGCTCGGGGACCGCCGCGTCACTGGCGAAGCTGGGGCGCGTCTCATGCATGTTGGCGCACCAGAACGAGACCCGCACTCTCGGAGCTGCCTCGCCGCGCTCGGCCTCCCCCATAGGGCCGGCGCCGACACGGCTGCCACGGATCGCGTTGCCACTACCCACGGATGAACTCCTCGCTCGATCGCCCCGTGTGACACGGGGGGAGAATCACTGTCACGCGTTGTCGCTTGTCTCAGGGCCTGACGAGCAGGCCCAGAGCGATGATGCAGACGAACCAGACGACGCCCGTGATGACGGTGAGCCGGTCGAGGTTGCGCTCCACCACCGAGGAACCACCGAAGTTCGACGAGAAACCGCCGCCGAACATGTCAGACAGGCCGCCACCCTTGCCCTTGTGGAGCAGGACGAGCAAGATCATGAGCAGGCTCGTCAGGATGAGGGCGATGGAGATTCCGAGTTCCACGGTATGCCTGTTCCTTCAATGGTCTGGTACGCGTGACGATTCAAACTTGCCTCTTGAGGGTACGGCCTCGTGTCAAGTCGCACCCCCAGAACGGCTGAGTTAGCCGGGCATATCGGTGAAACGGCAGATCTTCACGAACTCCGCGGCGTCGATGCTGGCCCCTCCCACGAGGGCGCCGTCGACATCCGGCTGAGCCATGATCCCTGCGATGTTTCCCGACTTGACCGAGCCACCGTAAAGGATACGGACCGCCGAGGCCACTTCGGGGTTGTAGAGCTCCGCGAGTCGCACCCGCAGCGCCCCGCAGACCTCCTGGGCGTCCTCGGGGGTGGCCACCTCGCCGGTGCCGATCGCCCACACCGGTTCGTAGGCCACCACCATCGATTGTGCCTGCTCGGCGGAGACCTTGCGCAGGGCTCCGTCGAGCTGGGCCAGCGTGTGCGCGATGTGACCGCCCGCCTGGCGCACCTCCAGGCCCTCGCCCACGCACAGGATCGGCGTCAGCGAGTGGCGCAGCGCGGCCAGCACCTTGGCGTTGACCAGGTCGTCGTCCTCGTGGTGGTACTGCCGCCGCTCGGAGTGGCCGACGGCGACGAACGTGCACCCCAGCTTGGCGAGCATCACGCCCGACACCTCACCGGTGTAGGCGCCCGCGTCGTGCGGGGACAGGTCCTGGCCGCCGTGCACGATGCGCAGCTTGTCGCCGTCGATGAGCGTCTGCACGCTGCGCAGGTCGGTGAACGGGGGCAGGACGGCCACCTCGACGCGGTCGAAGTCCTTGTCGCCGAGCGCGAAGGCCAGCTTCTGGACCAGCGCGATCGCCTCGAGGTGGTTGAGGTTCATCTTCCAGTTGCCGGCGATGAGCGGCTTTCTCAAGTCAGTCCTCCAGGGCGGCGAGTCCGGGGAGCGTCTTGCCCTCCAGATATTCAAGGCTGGCCCCGCCCCCGGTGGAGATGTGGGAGAAGCCGTCCTCGGGCAGGCCCAGCTTACGCACCGCGGCCGCCGAGTCGCCGCCGCCGACCACGGTGAAGGCGTCGGCTCCGATCAGCGCCTCGGCCACCGCCCGGGTGCCGCCGGAGAACGCGTCGAACTCGAACACGCCCATCGGGCCGTTCCAGAAGACGGTCTTGGCGTCGGCCAGCTTGGCGGCGAACAGCTCGCGGGTCTCGGGCCCGATGTCGAGGCCCTCGCGGTCGGCCGGGATGGCCGTGGCCGCGACCGCCTCGTGCGGGGCGTCGGCGGCGAAGTGCGTGGCCGCCAGCACGTCGACGGGCAGCACCAGGTCGACGCCGCGCCGCCCGGCCTCGTCGAGGAAGCCGCGCACCTGGTCGAGCTGGTCCTCCTGCAGCAGCGACCCGCCGACCTCGTGGCCCTGGGCCTTGAGGAAGGTGTAGGCCATGCCGCCGCCGATGAGCAGCCGGTCGACCTTGGTCAGCAGGTTGGCGATGACGCCGAGCTTGTCGCTGACCTTGGCGCCGCCGAGCACGACCACGTAGGGGCGCTCGGTGTCCTCGGTGAGCCGCCTCAGCACGTCCACCTCGGCCACGACCAGCCCGCCCGCGGCGTGCGGCAGCAGCGCCGGCACGTCGTAGACGCTGGCGTGCTTGCGGTGCACGGCGCCGAAGCCGTCGCCGACGTAGAGGTCGGCGAGCGCGGCCAGCCTCTCGGCGAACGCGCGGCGGGCCGCGTCGTCCTTGGACTCCTCGCCCGGCTCGTAGCGCAGGTTCTCCAGCAGGGCCACCTGGCCCTCCTGGAGGCCCTGCACGGTGGCCTGGGCGCTGTCGCCGACCACGTCGGAGGCGAAGGCCACCTCCTGGCCGAGCAGCTCGCCCAGGCGGGCCGCGACGGGCCGCAGGGAGTATTTCGGGTTGGCCTCGCCCTTGGGCCGCCCCAGGTGGGCGCAGACGACGACCTTCGCGCCGCGTCCGGCCAGCTCCTGGATGGTGGGCAACGACGCGCGGATGCGCCCGTCGTCGGTGATCGTCTCGCCGTCGAGAGGCACGTTCAGGTCGGCGCGCACCAGCACGCGCCGTCCCTTCACATCGAGATCGTCGATCGTCCGCAACTGTGCTCCTTCTGCGGAGGCGCGCGGGCCGCCCGGGCGGACGGCCCCGCTTCGCTCCGGAATCGGTCAGATGTCCGCGCCCACCAGCTGGATGAGGTCGACGAGGCGGTTGGAGTAGCCCCACTCGTTGTCGTACCAGCCGACGACCTTGACCTGGTTGCCGATCACCTTGGTGAGGCCGGCGTCGAAGATGCAGGAGGCCGGGTCGGTGACGATGTCGGAGGAGACGATCTCGTCCTCGGTGTAGGTCAGGACGCCCTTGAGCGGGCCCTCGGCGGCGGCCTTGAGCGCGGCGTTGACCTCTTCGACGGTGACGTCGCGGCCGACCTCGACGGTCAGGTCGGTGGCCGAGCCCGTGGGGATCGGCACGCGCATCGCGAAGCCGTCGAGCTTGCCCTTGAGCTCCGGCAGCACCAGGCCGATCGCCTTGGCGGCGCCGGTGGAGGTGGGCACCACGTTGAGCGCGGCGGCGCGGGCGCGGCGCAGGTCCTTGTGCGGGCCGTCCTGCAGGTTCTGGTCCTGCGTGTAGGCGTGGATGGTGGTCATCAGACCCTTCTCGATGGTGAAGGTGTCGTGGATGACCTTGGCCATCGGGGCCAGGCAGTTGGTGGTGCAGGAGGCGTTGGAGATGATCGTGTGCTGGGCCGGGTCATAGGAGTCGTGGTTGACGCCCATGACGATGGTGACGTCCTCGTTCTTCGCCGGGGCGGAGATGATGACCTTCTTGGCGCCGTTCTCGGCGTGCACCCGGGCCTTGTTGGCGTCGGTGAACAGGCCGGTCGACTCGACCACCACGTCGACCCCGAGGTCGCCCCACGGCAGCTTGCCCGGGTCGCGCTCCTCGAACACCTTGATGGCCTTGCCGTCGACGGTGATCTCGTCGCTGGAGGCCTTCACCTCGTACGGCAGGCGGCCCAGGATGCTGTCGTACTTGAGCAGGTGGGCCAGCGTCGCGTTGTCGGTCAGGTCGTTGACCGCGACGATCTCGATGTCCTTGCCACTGGCGGCGACCGCGCGCCAGAAGTTGCGACCGATGCGGCCGAAGCCGTTGACGCCTACGCGGATGCTCACGGAACCGATCTCCTCGTACGTGATGACGGGCTGATACCTCAACTCTCGAACCCTATCGGAAGCAAATTGGTTTAGACCACTGCCACCCCCGCCTGGAGAATCGAGGTTCGGTAAGCACAATTTGTGAGGTTCGAGTAAAGTGCCCGACTCGTCGGAGTAAATTCAGGCATTCTCTGGGGGCTGAGATGTCACAACACCGATCCGGCCTGCTGTCCGGCCTGATCATCGGCTTCATCGCGATGCTGCTGTGCGCGGCCGGCGTCGCGGCGGCCTTCCTCTACGACGGCGACCTCGTTCCCGAGGCCGTGCGCGCCTTCGGCGACGGCGTCCCGCTGTCCGCCGGGATCGCCCTGGTCGCCGGTCTCCTGGTCGGCGCGGCGATCTGCCTGATCCGCCCGCGCGCCCTCGTGCTCCCGCTCGTGGCGGCCCTGTACGCGGCCGGGGCCGTCGTGGCCGGCGCGATCGCGAGCACGGCGGCGGTCCCCGAGTATTTCGCCTACACGCCGGCCTCGGAGCCGTGGAAGCCGCCGCTTCTCCCGCTCGAGGACTTCCTGGCCGCACTGCCCGACGCCGCCGCCCTCGTCTGGCCGCAGCTGTATCGGTCGTGGCAGATCCCCGCGGTGGTGGCCGCCGCGGCCCTGCCCGCCTTCCTGCTCGTCCTCGTACGCGTCCTGCGCCTGCGCAGGAAGGCCAGGGCGGCGGCGGCCGCCGAGAAGCCCGAGAAGCCCGAGGAGGGGGAGGAACCCGAGTACCGGGCTCCCTTCGAGCCCCTGCAGGCGGCCAAGCCGGCCACCACCCCGCCCAGCCTCTTCACGCCGCCCGACCGCGACGCGACGTGACCCGGCGGTCCCGTACGGGGGACGTCAGGAGGAGAGCATCTCGACCGTGAGATTGGCCTCGGTGTTGGGGATGCCGAGGTCGGAGGCGCGCTTGTCGGCCATGGCGAGCAGCCGCCGGATGCGGCCCGCGATCGCGTCCTTGGTCAGCGGCGGGTCGGCGATCTGGCCGAGCTCCTCCAGGGACGCCTGCTTGTGCTCCACCCGCAGCCGTCCGGCCACCACGAGGTGGTCCGGCGCCTCGTCGCCGAGGATCTCCAGGGCGCGCTGCACGCGGGCGCCGGCGGCGACGGCGGCGCGGGCCGAGCGGCGCAGGTTGGCGTCGTCGAAGTTGGCCAGCCGGTTGGCGGTGGCCCGGACCTCGCGGCGCATCCGCCGCTCCTCCCAGGCGAGCACGCTGTCGTGGGCGCCGAGACGGGTGAGCAGGGCGCTGATGGCGTCGCCGTCGCGGACCACGACCCGGTCGACGCCGCGCACCTCGCGCGCCTTGGCGTGGATCTTCAGCCGCCGGGCCGAGCCGACCAGGGCCAGCGCCGCCTCCGGGCCGGGGCAGGTGACCTCCAGCGACATCGACCGGCCCGGCTCGGTGAGCGAGCCGTGGGCCAGGAACGCGCCGCGCCAGGCCGCCTCGGCGTCGCAGGCCGCCCCCGCGACCACCTGCCGGGGCAGGCCGCGCACGGGCCGTCCGTGGTTGTCGATCAGCCCGGTCTGGCGGGCCAGCGCCTCGCCGTCGCGGTAGACGCGGACCACGTAACGTGATCCCTTGCGCAGCCCGGCCGGCGCGAGCACCAGCACCTCCGCCTTGTGGCCGAACACCTCTCCGATGTCCTTGATGAGCCGCCGCGCGGTCGCGTTGGTGTCGAGCTCGGCCTCGATCACGATGCGCCCGCCCACGAGGTGCAGGCCGCTGGCGAAGCGCAGCAGCGTGGACACCTCCGCCTTGCGGCAGCAGGGCTTGAGCACCGGCAGCCGGCTCAGCTCGTCCTTGACCACACCCGTCATTGCCATAAGCGTTTAGTCCTCCCCCATCAGACCGGTCCTAGCAGTCTCTCGCACCTTCTCGCCACGCCGACCAGGATCAACGCTTCTGGAGGAAAATCTCGTCCAGGACGGAGGCAAGACGTCGTGCATCGTGCCTCGGCGAGCCGTCGCGGGCGGCGACGTCGGCCAGAACCAGCCGGGCGCCGAACGCGGCGGCGGCCTTCTCCAGCGCGGCGGGGTCGTCGACCACGCCGGTGTCGGCGAGGACGACGTCGAGGGAGAGCTCGGGGGCGTGCCGCCGCAGGACCTCCAGGTGCTGCTGGGGGGAGAAGTCGTCGGTCTCGCCCGGCTGCGGCGCGAGGTTGAGCGTGACCAGCCTGCGGGCCTCGGTGCGGTGCAGCGCGCGGGCCAGCTCGGGCACCTTGAGGTGCGGCAGCACGCTCGTGAACCACGAGCCGGGCCCGAACACCACCCAGTCGGCCTCCAGCACCGCCTCGACGGCCTCGGGCCGCGCGGGCGGGTCCTCGGGCACCAGGGAGATGGCCCGCACGCGGCCGGGCGTGAGCGCGCACGCCACCTGGCCGCGCACCGTGGAGACGACGCCGTCGAGCTCCACCTCGGCGACGATGTCGAGCGGCACCGAGGCCATCGGCAGCACCCGGCCGTGCGCGCCGAGCAGCCGGCCCACCCAGTCGAGCCCGGCGACGGGGTCGCCGAGGAGCTCCCACAGCGCGACGATGAGCAGGTTGCCGACGGCGTGGCCGTGCAGCTCGCCCTCGCTGCGGAAGCGGTGCTGGACGACCTCGCTCCAGGTGCTGCCCCACTCGTCGTCGCCGCACAGGGCGGCCAGCGCCATGCGCAGGTCGCCGGGCGGCAGCACGCCCAGCTCGCGGCGCAGCCGGCCGCTGGAGCCGCCGTCGTCGGCGACGGTGACGATGGCGGTCAGCGCGTCGGTCACCGCGCGCAGCGCCGACAGCGCGGCGTAGAGGCCGTGGCCGCCGCCCAGCGCCACGACCCGCGGGCCCGTCTCTAAGTCGATGCCGCTCAGCGGATCGGCGAAGCCCTCATCCGTCACTCCCGGCCCACATCCCGGTGGCTGACCTGGACCTCCATGCCCCGGTCGCGCAGCCGGGAGGCGACCTGCTCGGCCATGGCGACGCTGCGGTGCTTGCCGCCGGTGCAGCCCACGGCGAGCGTGGCGTAGCTCTTGCCCTCGCGCGAGTAGCCGCCGGCGATGACGCGCAGCACCTCCTCGTAGGCGTCGAGGAACTCCTTGGCGCCGGGCTGGCCCAGCACGTAGTCGCGGACGGGCGCGTCGGTGCCGTTCATCGGCCGCAGCTCGGGCACCCAGTGCGGGTTGGGCAGGAACCGGCAGTCGACGACCAGGTCGGCGTCGACGGGCAGGCCGTACTTGTAGCCGAAGGAGACGACGTTGACCCGCAGGCCCGGCCGGTCCTCGCCGCCGAAGTAGGCCACGATCTTGTTGCGCAGCTCGTGCACGTTGTGGGCGCTGGTGTCGATGACGAGGTCGGCGTTGGCCCGCACCTCGCGCAGGATGCCGCGCTCGCGGGTGATGCCGTCGACCAGCCGGCCCTCGCCCTGCAGCGGGTGGGGGCGGCGCACGGCCTCGAAGCGGCGCACCAGCTCCTCGTCGCTGGCCTCCAGGAACACCACGCGCACCCGGACGCCGCGGCCGAGCAGCTCCTCGATGGCGGCGTTGAGGTCGGTGGTGAACGCCAGGCTGCGCACGTCGACGACGGCGGCCACCTTGTCGGCGGCCAGCTTGACCTTGCCCGCCTCCTCCGCCATGGCGAACAGCAGCCCCGGCGGCAGGTTGTCGATGACGAACCAGCCGAGGTCCTCCAGGGCCTTGGCGGCGGTGCTCCGCCCGGCCCCCGACATGCCGGTGACGATGACGAACGCCGGCTCGGTGGACTTCACTGACTCTCCCCCTTCAGGGTCGACACGATCACCTCGGCGGTGGCCGGGCCGATGCCCGGGACCTCGCGGATCTCGTCCGCGGTGGCCTCGCGCAGCTTCTTGACGGAGCCGAAGTGCCGGAGCAGGGCCTGGCGGCGAGCCGGGCCGAGACCGGGCACGCTGTCGAGCGCGCTCTCCTTCACCGTCTTGGACCTCTTGGCTCGATGGTAGGTGATGGCGAACCTGTGCGCCTCATCTCTGACCCGTTGCAGCAGGTAGAGGCCCTCGCTGGAACGCGGCATGATGACCGGCTGGTCGTCGCCCGGCAGCCACACCTCCTCCAGCCGCTTGGCCAGCCCGGCGACGGCCACGTCGTCGATGCCGAGCTCGTCGAGCGCCCGCTGGGCGGCGGCGGCCTGCGGCCCGGCGCCGTCGACGACGACGAGGTTGGGCGGATAGGCGAACTTGCGCGGCTTGCCCGTCTCGGGGTCGATGGGGCTGTGCGCGTCGTCGTCGGCCGCCAGCTCGCCCGTGGCCGAGCGCTCCTCCAGGTAGCGGCGGAAGCGGCGCAGGATCACCTCGTGGATGGAGGCGACGTCGCCTTCCTTGGTCTTGACGGCGAAGCGCCGGTATTCGGACTTGCGGGCCAGGCCGTCCTCGAACACCACCATGGACGCCACCACGTTCTCGCCCTGCAGGTGGGAGACGTCGTAGCACTCGATGCGCAGCGGCGCCTGGTCGAGGTCGAGCGCGTCGGCGATCTCCTGCAGGCCCTTGCTGCGCGTGGTGAGGTCGCCGGCGCGGCGGACCTTGTGCTGGGCGAGCGACTCCTTGGCGTTGCGCTCGACGGTCTCCATGAGCGAGCGCTTGTCGCCGCGCTGCGGGACGCGCACGTCGACGCGGGCGCGCCGCTGCTCCGACAGCAGCTCGACGACGGCCTCGGCGTCGGGCGGCAGCGCCGGGACGAGCACCTCGCGGGGCATCGACTCGGGGCTCGCCTCGGCGTACATCTGCAGCAGGAACTGCTCGACGAGCTCGCCCGGCGAGGTCTCCTCCACCTTGTCGACGACCCAGCCGCGCTGGCCCCTGATGCGCCCGCCGCGTACGTAGAAGACCTGGACGGCGGCCTCCAGCGGGTCCTCGGCGAGCGCCACGACGTCGGCGTCGGTGCCCTCGCCGAGCACGACCGCCTGCTTCTCCAGCGCCCGCTGGAGCGCCTGGATGTCGTCGCGCAGCCGGGCGGCGCGCTCGTACTCCTGCTCGGCGGCGGCCTCGCGCATGTCCTTCTCCAGGCGCTTGATGAAGCGCCCGGTGTTGCCCGCCATGAAGTCGCAGAAGTCCTCGGCGAGGTCGCGGTGCTCCTCGGGCGTGACGCGGCCCACGCACGGCGCCGAGCACTTGTCGATGTAGCCGAGCAGGCAGGGCCGGCCGATCTGCCCGGCCCGCTTGAACACCCCGGCGCTGCAGGTGCGCACCGGGAAGACGCGCAGCAGCAGGTCGACGGTCTCGCGGATGGCCCAGGCGTGGGAGTAGGGGCCGAAGTAGCGGGTGCCCTTGCGCTTGGCGCCGCGCATGACCTGCACGCGCGGGAAGTCCTCGCCCATGGTGACGGCGAGGTAGGGGTAGGACTTGTCGTCGCGGTACTTGACGTTGAAGCGCGGGTCGTACTCCTTGATCCAGGAGTATTCGAGCTGCAGCGCCTCGACCTCGGTGCCGACGACGGTCCAGTCGACGCCGGCGGCGGTGGTGAGCATGCTCTGGGTGCGCGGGTGCAGCGTGGAGAAGTCGGCGAAGTAGGAGTTGAGCCGCTGGCGCAGGCTCTTGGCCTTGCCGACGTAGATCACCCGGCCGTGGGGGTCGCGGAACCGGTAGACCCCGGGGGAATCGGGGATCGACCCTGACTTCGGCCGGAAACTCAAGGGGCTGCCCGCTGATCTCGCCACGTTTTCCAGCCTAGTGGCCGCCACCGACAAGCTCACCCGCCGTGCCCCCGGGCGGGTACGACGGGTAGGCACGGCGGGTAGGCACGGCGGGCAGGGGTGGGTCAGGCGAGGGAGATCTGGTCGCCTTCGACTTTGATCTGCCGGGCGGGCAGCGCCTCGGTCGCGGGGCCCTGGGCCACGGAACCGTCCTCGATCTTGAACTTGCTGCCGTGGCACGGGCAGTCGATGGTGCCGTTCTCCACGCTCGCGACCGGGCAACCCTTGTGGGTGCAGTCGGCGCTGAACGCCTTGAACTGGCCCTCCGCCGGCTGGGTGATGACGATCTTCTGCTCCTTGAAGATCGTCCCGCCGCCGACGGGGATGTCGGAGGTCTTGGCCAGCCCGCCCTGCGGCGCGCTCCCGGCAGACTCGGTGGGCGCGGCGGGCGCGCTGGTCGCGGTAGTGGCGGTGGTCGCGCCGGTCGTGCCGCTGTCGCCGCCGCACGCGGTCAGGGCCACGGCCAGGCCACTCGCGCCCACCCCGGCGATCACCGCTCTGCGGCTCTGAAGGTCTCGTCCCATGCCGGCCAGCCAACCGCATCCAGGTGAGAATTCGATGAAGAACCCCTTAGCCCAGCCTGATCTTGCCGCCGGACACGGTGATCTTCTTCTCGGCGAGCGGCTCGGTGGCCGGGCCCTCCGCCACGGAACCGTCCTCAATCCTGAACTTGCTGCCGTGGCACGGGCAGTTGATCGTCCCGCCGACGACCTCGGCGACCGTGCAGCCCGCGTGGGTGCACGTCGCCGTGAACGCCTTGAACTCGCCCTCGACCGGCTGGGTGACGACGACCTTCTGCTTGTCGAAGATCACGCCCTCGCCGGCGGGGATGTCGGCGGTCTCGGCCAGCGCCGCCTTCGGCTCTTTCTTCTTCTTGGGCGCGGCCTGCGACTCCTCGGCGGGCGGCTCCTCGGCCGCGTCGACGGCGGCGTCGACGGCCGCCTCCCCGGTGGGCTGCCCGTAGGCGGCGCAGGCGGTCAGGACCGCGGCCAGCCCGGCGCCTCCGGCTCCGAACACCACCGCCCGGCGCGTCGTATCGGTCATGATGCGTCCTTCCAGGTTTCGGGTCTCACTCGCAGGTACGGCCGGCGGCCGTGAGCCGGTTCAGCCTCCCGCGCCCCGATCCCGGGAACCACGCACAATTACCCGTTCACACCACCACGATGGCGTCGCCCTCGATCTTGACCGCGTAGGGCGTCAGCGGCCCCTGCGCCGGACCGCTCAGCACCGCGCCGGTGTCGGCGGCGAACTCGCTGCCGTGGCACGGGCACCGCATCACGTTGTCCTCGGGCGAGCCGACCGCGCATCCGCGGTGCGGGCAGCTCGCGCTGTACGCCTTGAAGACGCCCTCCGACGGCTGCGCCACCACGATCTTCCACTTGCCGATGACCTTGCCGCCGCCCACGGGCACGTCGGCGACCTTGGCGATGACGTGGCCCTTGACCCCGGGCGTCTGGCGTGTCTTGGCGTCACCGGTGCCGCACGCGCCGAGCGCCACCCCGCACGCCATCACCCCGGCAGCTCCCAGCGCCTCACGCCGGCCGACTCCAGGCATGGCGGAGCCCCCCTCCATGATCGATGACCCCCTGCAGGTCACGGTTCACCCTAGGGGCGGTGATGTCCGGTCCGGTAAGCGGGTGCGGGTGCGGGCTTTGTGACGGGTCACAGCGGCGGCCCGCCGACTTTGCCGCGCCGTCCAATTCACAGGATGCCGCCGACGGATCATCGTGTGCTGCGAACGCCCTCACGCACGCACGGGAGTCGCCATGCAGCGTCGCACGTTCCTCCGCACCGTCTCCGCCGGGCTGGGCGCCGTCGCCTTCTCGGGCGCCCTCTGGCACGAGGCGGCGAGCACGTCGGCGGTCGCCGCGGGCGCGAGCCCGTACGGCCCGCTCGGCCCGCCGGACGCGAACGGCGTCGCGCTGCCCGCCGGGTTCACCAGCCGGGTGGTGGCCAGGACGGGCCACCCGATCGGCGGCACGCTGTGGCACCCGGCGCCCGACGGCGGCGCCTGCTTCGCCGCGGGGACGGGCTGGATCTACGTGTCCAACTCGGAGGTGCCGCTGGTCGGCGGCGCGACCGCGATCCGGTTCCGCCCGGACGGCTCGGTCGAGCGCGCCTACCGCATCCTCGACGGCACCAACGTCAACTGCGCGGGCGGCCGTACGCCGTGGAACACGTGGCTGTCCTGCGAGGAGATCTTCCGGGGCCGCGTGTACGAGACCGACCCGTACGGTGAGCGCGCGGCACGGTCGCGGCCCGCGATGGGCCGGTTCAAGCACGAGGCGGCGGCCTGCGACCCGGACCGGCGGGTCGTCTACCTGACCGAGGACGAGTCCGACGGCTGCTTCTACCGGTTCGTCCCGGACACGTGGGGCGACCTGTCCAGCGGGCGGCTGGAGGTGCTGTGCGGCGACGCGTCCGGCGGCCCGGTGGAGTGGCGTCCGGTGCCCGACCCGGCGCCCGGCGTGCTGGAGCGGCAGACG
The DNA here is from genome assembly GCF_040639085.1 of Nonomuraea sp. NPDC023979. NCBI lineage: Bacteria > Bacillati > Actinomycetota > Actinomycetes > Streptosporangiales > Streptosporangiaceae > Nonomuraea > Nonomuraea sp. NPDC023979. The sequence goes on along the minus strand of NZ_JBEZZG010000008.1, from coordinate 30,743 downwards.
CGCCACCAGGTGAGCGCCGCCCGGCACTTCGACGGCGGCGAGGGCTGCCACTACGCGGCCGGGATCTGCTACTTCACGGCCAAGGGCGACCGCAGGGTGTGGGCGTACGACGCCGTGCGGCAGAGCCTGAGCTGGGTCTACGACGGCGGCGGCACGCTCGACGGCGTCGACAACATCACCGGCGCGCCCACCGGCGACCTGTACGTGGCCGAGGACGGCGGCAACATGGAGATCAACATCATCACGCCCGACGGCGTGGTGGCGCCGGTGCTGCGGCTCGACGGCCACGGCGGCTCGGAGATCACCGGGCCCGCGTTCTCCCCGGACGGCACCCGCCTCTACTTCTCCTCGCAGCGCGGCACCAGCGGCGAGCGCGCCGGCACCGGCGGCATCACCTACGAGGTGACGGGCCCGTTCCGTCACTGATCCCTCTTGCCCGGCCGCCGTCACCCCGCGGCGGACCCCCACCCCCCACCGAAGGATGCTCGCATGCTCCGACGAACGACGGTCGCGCTCGCCGCCGCCCTGCTGCTGGCCGGCCTGGCTCCTCCCGCCCACGCCCAGCAGGGCGAGTCCTACGTCGCGCTGGGCGACTCGGCCGCCGCCGGGCCGCTCGTGCCCGACCAGGTGCTGCCCGACCTGGGCTGCCTGCGTTCCGACCGGAACTACCCGCACCTGACCGCGCGGGCGCTCGGCGTGGCGTCCTTCCGCGACGTCACGTGCTCGGGGGCCAAGACGCGGCACATGTACCAGCCGCAGGAGACCGAGCTGGGCTCGGTGCCGCCCCAGCTCGACGCGCTGCGCCCGGACACCACGCTGGTCACCGTGCACATCGGCGCCAACGACGTCGGCCTGACCGGCTTCATCGAGGACTGCCTCAACCTGCTGCCGCCGCCCGTCGGCGACGCCTGCTACAACGACTACACCGACGAGAACGGCCAGGACACCTGGCGGGTCAAGACCGAGGCGCTGCGCCCGACGCTCGTCACGCTGGCCGGCGACATCCGGGCCCGCTCGCCGCAGGCGCGGATCTTCCTGGTCGGCTACGCCACCTACGCCCGGCCGGACGGCTGCTACCCGCGCGTCCCGATCATCCGGCAGGACGCCAACTACATCCGGGCGACCCTGATGTACTTCAACCGGATGCTCGCCGAACAGGCCGCCGCCGCCGGGATCGGCTTCATCGACCTGCAGACGCCCAGCGCCGGCCACGACCCGTGCGCCTCCCCCGGGGTGCGCTGGATCGAGCCGTACATCCCGGCCTCGCCCGCCGCGCCGTTCCACCCGAACGCGCTGGGCATGCGCAACTTCGCCACCATCGTCACCGGCGCCGTCACCGCCGCGGCCCGCTGACCCCGCCCGCCCCGCTCTCAGGCCGGGCACGCGCCCGGGACCGGCACCCTCCCGGACCGGGCGCGCTCCTCAGGCCCGGCGGCCGAGCTGCCGCCGGGCCGTCAGCGCGGCCCCGATCCGCTGGAGCTGGGCCGGGTCCATCGGGTCGAGCCCCGTCAGGCTCACGGCCCGGCGCAGCCGGTAGTCGACGGTGTTCGGGTGGACGTGCAGCAGCTCGGCGGTCCGCCGCCGGTCCAGCCCCGTGTCCAGGTACGCGGTCAGCGTCCGCAGCAGGTCGGGATGGGCGCCCAGCGGGTCGAGCAGCCCGGCGAGCCCGGCCACGGCGGCGCTGGGCCGGGTCAGCTGATACTCCAGCAGCACGTCGGCCAGCCGGTGCGCCCCCGGCGGCAGCCCGGCCCCGCGCGCGACCTCCAGCACCTCCTCGGCCAGCTTGGCCGCCTCGGGCACGCCCGCCGGCTCGGCCCACTCCGCCGCCGCCCACACCGGCGCCCCGGCGGCCCGCGCGGCCTCCGCGACCATCTCGCCGACCTCGCACCAGGCCGGCTCCTCGGCGAGCGGCACGAGCACCAGCCCGCCGGTGGCGTCGAGCGCCGACAGCACCTGCTCGGCGGCGTGCCGCTGGACGGCCGTGCGGACCCGGTGCAGCTTGCGCCGCCCGGCGATGGCGCGGCTCACCCGGTCGCCCGCCTCGTCGGGGTGCGCGCCCAGCGCCGTGGCCACCACCAGGTAGCCGGGCGCCAGCCGCACCCCGGCCAGCGCCGCCCGGTCGCCCGCCAGCAGCGCCGAGACGGTGGCGTGCATGGCGTGCTGCTCCTGGCTGAGCATCGCCTCCCGCTCCCCCAGGTACGCGCCGCACACGGCGGACGTGACGGTGCCCGTGTAGGAGAGGATGAGGCGGTTGGCGGCCAGCACGTCGTCCAGGTCGCCGGGCCCGGCGAGCGCGAACAGGTGCTCCCACACCCGGGTCACCCCCAGGTGGTAGGCCGACAGCAGCGCGTCGAGCGGCACCCCCTCCTGCGCCCGCCGCGCCGCCGACGCCCGCAGCGGCGCCAGCTCGGCTCGGGTCGGCGGGCGCCGCTCCCGGAACATCCCGCAGATCATGCGCAGGTTGTGCACGGTGATGCCGGTGATGTCGCCGTCGAGCTCCTCGCGGGGCAGCCGCCGGTAGAGCGGGATCTCCTCGGCGAACGCGGCGACCAGCTCCCTGGCCAGCCGCACCGCCTGACGCTCCAGGAGCTCGTGCACCGGGCACCCGCCCAGCGTGAGCGCCCGGAGCGCATGATCCGCCACGGTCAGACCCTGTCAAATCCCCCGTCGGTAAACAAGGCACCCAACCGTGGCGCTATCGCATCCGCGTTCCCGCGTCGTCAGGACCCCAGGAGCTTGCGCAGGAAGCGGCCGGTGTGACTCTCGTCCACCTGGGCCACCTCCTCCGGCGTGCCGGCCGCGACCAGCGTGCCGCCGCGGGAGCCGCCCTCCGGGCCCATGTCGATGATCCAGTCGGCGGTCTTGATGACGTCGAGGTTGTGCTCGATGACGATGACCGTGTTGCCGCCGTCGACGAGCCTCCCCAGCACGCCCAGCAGCCGCCGGATGTCCTCGAAGTGCAGCCCGGTCGTCGGCTCGTCCAGGACGTAGACCGTCCGGCCCGTCTGCCTGCGCTGCAGCTCGGAGGCCAGCTTGACGCGCTGCGCCTCGCCGCCGGACAGCGTCGTGGCCGGCTGGCCGAGCCGCACGTAGCCGAGGCCCACGTCGTTGAGGGTCTGCAGGTGGCGCTTGATCGCCGGGATCGCGTCGAAGAAGGCGAGCGCCTCCTCGATCGGCATGTCGAGCACCTCGGAGATCGTCTTGCCCTTGTAGTGGACCTCCAGCGTCTCCCGGTTGTAGCGGGCGCCGTGGCAGACCTCGCACGGGACGTACACGTCGGGCAGGAAGTTCATCTCGATCTTGATGGTGCCGTCGCCCGCGCACGCCTCGCAGCGCCCGCCCTTGACGTTGAAGCTGAAGCGGCCCGGCTGGTAGCCGCGCACCTTGGCCTCGGTCGTGGCCGCGAACAGCTTGCGCACGTGGTCGAACACGCCGGTGTAGGTGGCCGGGTTGGAGCGCGGGGTGCGCCCGATCGGCGACTGGTCGACGTGCACGACCTTGTCGACCTGGTCCATGCCGTTGACCCGGGAGTGGCGGCCCGGCACCGTGCGGGCGCCGTTGAGCTCCTTGGCCAGCGCGTTGTAGAGGATGTCGTTGACCAGCGTCGACTTGCCGGACCCGGACACGCCGGTCACGGCGGTGAACAGCCCGAGCGGGAAGTCGATGTCGACGCCCTTGAGGTTGTGCTCGCGGGCGCCCTTGACGGTGATCTGCCGCTTCTTGTCGCGCTTGCGGCGCTTGGCGGGCACGTGGATGCTCCGGCGGCCCGACAGATACTGCCCGGTCAGCGACTCCTCGCTGTTGAGCAGGTCCTGGACGGTGCCGGAGACGACGACCTGGCCGCCGTGCTCGCCCGCGCCCGGGCCGATGTCGACCACCCAGTCGGCGGCGGCGATGGTGTCCTCGTCGTGCTCGACCACGATGAGCGTGTTGCCCATGTCGCGCAGCCGGATCAGGGTGTCGAGCAGCCGCATGTTGTCGCGCTGGTGCAGCCCGATGGACGGCTCGTCGAGCACGTACAGGACGCCGACGAGGCCGGAGCCGATCTGCGTGGCCAGCCGGATGCGCTGCGCCTCGCCGCCCGCCAGGGTGGCGGCGGCGCGGTCCATGCTCAGGTAGTCGAGGCCGACGTCGAGCAGGAAGCCCATCCGCGCGTTGATCTCCTTGACCACCCGCTCGGCGATGTGCATGTCGCGGTCGGACAGCTTGAGCGCGGCCAGGAACTTGGCGCACTCGCCGATCGACATGGACGCGACCTCGGCGATCGACTTGCCCGCGACCGTGACGGCCAGCGTGACCGGCTTGAGCCTGGCCCCCTTGCACGCCGGGCAGGGGATCTCGCGCATGTAGCCCTCGAAGCGCTCGCGCGTCGAGTCGCTCTCCGCCTCGGCGTGACGGCGCTGCACCCACGGGATGACGCCCTCGTAGGTGGTGTAGTAGGAGCGCTGGCGGCCGTAGCGGTTGGCGTAGCGGACGTGGACCTGCTCGTCGTGGCCGAACAGCAGCGACTTCTGCGCCTTCTTCGGGAGCTTGTCCCACGGCGTGTCGAGAGTGAAGCCCATGGTGTGGCCGAGCGCCTCGACGAGCCGGACGAAGTATTCGCTGGTGTGGCCGCCGGACCAGGGGTGCAGCGCGCCGTCGCGCAGCGTGCGCTCGGGGTCGGGCACGACGAGGTCGGGGTCGACCTCCATCTTGGTGCCGAGACCGGTGCACTCCGGACAGGCGCCGAAGGGCGAGTTGAAGGAGAACGAGCGCGGCTCCAGCTCCTCGAACGACAGGTCGTCGTAGGGGCAGTAGAGGTGCTCGGAGTAGAAGCGCTCGCGGCCCGGGTCGTCCTCGGGCAGGTCGACGAACTCCAGCGTGATCGTGCCGCCGGACAGCTGCAGCGCCGTCTCGACCGAGTCGTTGAGCCTGCGCCGCGACGACTCCTTGACCGAGAGCCGGTCGACGATGACCTCGATGTCGTGCTTCTCGTACTTCTTCAGCACCGGCGGCTCCTCCAGCCGCACGACGGTGCCGTCGACCCGGGCACGGGCGAAGCCCTTGGTCTGCAGCTCGCGGAACAGCTCGGCGTATTCGCCCTTGCGGCCCCTGATGACCGGGGCCAGCACCTGGAAGCGGGTGCCCTCCTCCAGGTCCATCACCCGGTCGACGATCTGCTCCGGCGTCTGCCTGGCGATCGGGCGCTCGCACACCGGGCAGTGCGGCTTGCCGATGCGCGCCCACAGCAGCCGCAGGTAGTCGTAGACCTCGGTGATCGTGCCGACCGTGGAGCGCGGGTTCTTGCTGGTGGCCTTCTGGTCGATCGACACCGCGGGCGACAGGCCCTCGATGAAGTCGACGTCGGGCTTGTCCATCTGCCCGAGGAACTGCCGGGCGTAGGCCGACAGGGACTCGACGTAACGCCGCTGCCCCTCGGCGAAGATCGTGTCGAAGGCCAGGCTCGACTTTCCGGAGCCGGACAGGCCGGTGAAGACGATCATCGCGTCTCGCGGCAGGTCGAGCGAGACGTCCTTGAGGTTGTGTTCACGTGCGCCACGCACGATCAGGCGGTCAGCCACGGCGATCCCGATGTCGAAAAGGCGGATAGGTCCACGGGGGATGGTAGACGGGGGCTCCGACAATTTCGGCAGGGCCGCATACCGCCCTGGCGAAAATCCGTCCCTCCCAGGTTACGGCCTGCGCCCACCCGGGCAGGAGGCCTTTCCCTGTCAACGCCATATCAACGCCGCGACCTGCGGCTTTATGCCCGTCCGCCGCCGGCACCCGGCCTCCAGATGATGAAATATCCCCTTATGACCGTCCTTCAGAGCTTGCGTGCCGAGCTGACCGAGGCGACGTCCGGGCTGCTCGCCACGGCCGCCTCCCTGTCCGACGCCGACGTCGCCTCCGCCTCCCGGCTGCCCGGCTGGTCGCGCGGCCACGTCCTCACGCACCTCGCCAGGAACGCCGACAGCCTCGTCAACCTCCTCACCTGGGCGCGGACCGGCGTCTCGACGCCGCAGTACCCGGACGCGCGGGCGCGCGAGGCGGGCATCGAGGCCGGCTGCCACCGGCCCGCCGCCGAGCAGCTCGCCGACCTGCGCGAGAGCGCCGGCCGCCTGGACGCCGCCGCCGACGCCGTCCCCGAGCCCGCCTGGGCCACCCCGGTCGGCGGCCTGCGCCCGCCGCACCACCCCGCCTGGTACGTCCTGGTACGCCGCCTCCGTGAGGTGGGGCTGCACCATGCCGACCTGGGCGCCGGCTACGGCCCGGCCGACTGGCCCGAGACGTTCGTCCGCCGCGAGCTGCACGACTGCCTGCGCACCTGGCCGCACGGCCGCAGCACGGTGAGCGCGGTGCGGTTCGTCACCCCCGCGAACGGCCCGGTCGCCGCCGGGTGGGAGGGGCTCGGCGACGGGCCCGTGGTGGAGGGCGCGCCGGCCGACGTGCTGGCCTGGCTGACCGGCCGCTCGGCAGGTGAGGGAGTTAAAGTGGTGCCCGAGGGACGGCCGTGCCCGCCGCCACCGCCGTGGCTGACCACGACCGCGCCCGCTGACCTGCCCGCGACGCCCCCGAAGGACTACCCATGACCTACACCGGCGACGTCCAGGTAGGCGGCCCCGCCGACGTGCGGGAGCTGCCCGATCTGACGATCTGCAAGCTCGCCGTCGGCCCGTACGAGAACAACGCCTACCTCCTGCGCTGCACCGAGACGGGCGACGGCCTGCTCATCGACGCGGCGGCCGAGCCGGACCGGCTGCTGGCCCTGATCGCCGACCAGCCGATCAGCGCGATCGTCACCACCCACCAGCACGGCGACCACTGGCAGGCGCTGGAGCAGGTGCGCAAGGTGACGGGCGCCAAGGTGCTGGCCCATCCGCTGGACGCGCCCGGCCTGCCGGTCCCGGCCGACCGCCTGGTCGAGCACGGCGACCGCATCGCCGTCGGCGTCGTCACCCTGGAGGCGATCCACCTGCGCGGCCACACCCCGGGTTCGATCGCCCTGCTGTACGACGGCGGCGAGGGCAACAAGCACCTGTTCACCGGCGACTCGCTGTTCCCCGGCGGCGTGGGCAACACGTGGAAGGACCCCGAGCGCTTCGAGCAGCTCTACACCGACGTGGTGGAGCGTGTCTTCGACCGGCTGCCCGACGACACGTGGGTCTACCCGGGCCACGGCAAGGACACGACCCTGGGCGCCGAGCGCCCGTCCCTACCCGAGTGGAAGGCCCGGGGCTGGTAGCCGGCGGAAGGGGGTCAGCGGCGGGCCAGGACGCGCACGATGCGCTCGGCCGCCGGCCCCGGCTGGTCGGCCTGCCCGACCAGCTCGCCCCACGACCAGCGATAGAACCATCCGTCCTGGAGCGGCACGCAGTCGACGGTCTCGGCCAGCAGCGCGGTGCCGGGATCGCTGACCCGCAGCACGGGCGGGTCGGCTCTCAGCGTGGCGGTCAGCCCGCGCCGCTCCAGCTCGGCGGCGAGCTTGCCGAGGAAGTACGTGCGCGTGTGCTCGACCGGCATGGCTCCATCAAAGCCGAAGGCGCCGGAGAAGTCCCGCTTCTTCCGGCGCCGCTTGCTCGAATGGTCACTGCCCGATGCGGGAGGCCTCACGGCGCAGTTCGCGCTTGTAGAAGAGCATCCGCAGCGGGATGGCCGCGACGAGCGCGATCTGCATGGTGGCGCCGATCTTGATCGGCAGGTCACCGCCCTCGGGCCAGGCGACCCAGAAGGTGAGGAACGCGACGTTCACCATGATCCATCCGAGGACCACGGCGGCGAGCTGCCCCTTGGGCTTGGGGTACTCGATCCGGCTGACCATGAGCCAGGCCACGCCCAGCACGGCCAGCAGCGACCAGATCCCCGGCTCGAACAGCAGCACGATCGAGATCACGGTCATCGCGCCCATGGGGATCGGCAGCCCCATGAAGTCGCCGCTCTTGGTCTTGACGCAGGCGAACCGCGCCAGCCGTACGACACCGGCGACGAGCACGGCCGCGGCGGCGCCCACCACGGCGAAGAACGGCACCTGGTGGGTGAACCCGCCCCAGATCACGACCATGAACGCGGGCGCGAACCCGAAGCTGATGACGTCGGCCAGGTTGTCGAGCTCGGCGCCCATCGCGGAGGCGCGGAAGCGCCGCGCGACGAGCCCGTCGAACAGGTCGCAGGTGGCGCCGATGAGCAGCAGCACCACGGCCGTGGCGAAGTAGCTGGGCGCCGGGGTGAAGCTGCCGTCGGTGCGCAGCGCCTCGATGGCCGAGGCGGCCAGCACGCACACGGCCAGGAAGCCGCACAGCGCGTTGCCCAGGGACAGGGAGTCAGCGGCGGACAGGCGGAACGCCTTGCCGACCGGGCCGCGAGGTTCTTCCTCTTCGGCCGGCCAGCCGCCGGCGTCAGCTGTGGTCAATTCTGGTCACCCCCGCAACCGTCTTCTCGCCCACGGACACCGCGGGTGAGATCCCTTCGGGAAGGTAGATGTCGACCCTGGATCCGAGCCTGATGAGCCCGATCCGCTCGCCCTGCGCGACCTTCGCCCCAGCGGTCAGGTACGGCACGATCCGGCGCGCGACCGCGCCCGCGATCTGCACCATCTCGATGTCGCCGAGCGTGGTCTCGAAATGCCACACCACGCGCTCGTTCTGGTCGCTGTCCTTGTTGAAAGCCGGCAGGAACCCACCTGGCACATGCTGCACGGAGGTGACATTTCCCGCAAGTGGCGCCCGATTGACGTGGACGTTCAGCGGGCTCATGAAGATCGCGACCCGGGTGCGGCCGTCCGGCCACGGGTCGACGCTCTGGACGACCCCATCGGCCGGTGACAGGATCCGCCCCTCGCCCGGCCTGCGGTCGGGGTCGCGGAAGAACCAGAGCATCCCACCGGTGAGGGCGCCCAGCGGCACGGCCGCGAGCGCCCAGCGACGGTCCCGTCGCGTCAGGAACGCGGTGGCGGCCGCCGCGGCCGCCGTCGGGAGGAGCCACGGGGAGACCCCGCGTGCGAGCCTGACACGGCCCGGCTTGGCAGAATCGACTGACACGTACAACCTTTGGATGGTGACTGGAACGGAAGCGCTTTGCCGTGATGCTACAGAACGCACAACTATGACACGACGCAACTACACCAGCAAAGCGCCTCGAAAGCCGTTTTTCTAGACCTGCTCCGAGTGGGTTTCCTCGCTCTTGCGGGTGTCCCTGCGGGCCTTGACCAGGCTCGCCACGGTGGTGATGACCATCGTGGCGCCGATGACCGACAGCGAAACCCAGATCGGGATCGCCGGGGCCCAGGAGAACCCGCTGTGGTGCAGAGCCTCCAAAATCAGCTTAACCCCGATGAAGCCCAGAATGAACGCCAAACCATAACTGAGGTAGACCAGGCGCTGCAGCAGCCCACCGAGCAGGAAGTAGAGCTGACGCAGTCCCATCAGGGCAAAGGCGTTGGCGGTGAAGACGATGAACGGGTCCGTGGTGAGCCCGAAGATCGCCGGAATCGAGTCGAGAGCGAACAGCAGGTCGGTGCTGCCGATGGCGATCATGACGATCAGCATCGGCGTGACCATGCGCTTGCCGTCGATCTTGACGGTGACCTTGGACCCGACGTAGCCGTCCGTGGTGGGGAAGGCCCGCCGCACCCAGCGGAGCAGGACGTTCTCGGGGACCTGCTCCTCTTCGCCCTTGACGTGCTGGCGGACGATGTTGATCGCGGTGTAGACGAGGAACGCGCCGAAGACGTAGAACAACCAGCCGAACCGCTCCAGCGCCGCGGCGCCGAGCGCGATGAAGATGCCCCGCATGACCAGGGCGAGCAGGATGCCGACGAGCAGCACCTTGTGCTGGTACGCCTTCGGCACGGCGAACCGGCTCATGATGATGAAGAAGACGAACAGGTTGTCGACGCTGAGGCTGTATTCGGTGATGTAGCCGGCGAAGAACTCGCCCGCCTTCTCCGGCCCCGTTGTCACCCAGAGGATCACCCCGAAGATCACGGCCAGCGTGATGTAGAAGGTGACCCAGAATCCCGCCTGGCGCATCGAGAACTCGCGGGCTTCACCGCGGTCGACGATCCACAGGTCGACGGCCAGGACGAGCAGGAGCCCGCCGATCACGACGATCCAGGCCCACAATGGTTCGCTCACGTTGTATTACCTCCGGCATACACGTCAGAACGCCGGAGGTCTCTCCCGCCCGCTGGGCATGGCGGACCGGCAGCCCCGGGGGCCCCATGGAGCGGGACTGCACCGTGATGACGAGGCTGCCGCGAAGGGATACTCCCCTCCCTTAACGCACGCAGTATACGAGAACGCGAAAGCCTCACCTAATCATCCGGATGATGTTGACGAACCGTAGGCGTCCAGCACCGCCCGCACGGCGTCGTCCTCGTCCGGCAGCTCGGCGCCACGCCGGGCCGCCGCCGCGGCCCGTCCGGCCGCCTTCTCAGGATCGGCGATCACTTCCTGTACGGCCGCGCGCAGGGCGGGCACGTCACCGTAGGGCACGAGCGCACCGGCGTCGCCGACGAGCTCGGGGATGCCGCCGACGGCCGTGGCGACCACCGGGCGGCCGGCCATGAGGGTCTCGCTGAGGCTGAGCGGCTGCCCCTCCCACCGGCTGGGCCACACGGCCACGGCGGCGGCGGCCAGCAGGTCGGGCACGTCGTCCCGGTTGCCCAGCAGCACCACGGGCAGCCCGTCGCGGTCGATCCGGCGCTGCAGCGTCTCGCGCAGCGGGCCCTCCCCGGCGATCGCGAACAGCGGCTCGGGCCCCGGCCACGGCCCGGCGGCGGCGTCGAGCAGGGTCTCCAGCCCCTTCTGCTGGGCGAGCCTGGCGATGGTGAGCACGACGGGCCGCTCCCCGGCCCCCAGCTCGGCGCGAACCTCGGCGGCGGGCCGCCCGGCGGGGCGTGGCACCGGCGCGGGCACCACCGCGGCCCGCACGTCACGCGCGCCCAGGGCCCGCATCCGTTCCCCGAGGTCGGGCGAGACGACCAGCACGCGGTCGGCCAGCCGCGCCACGATCCGCTCCAGCACCCCGTACACCAGGCCGACCGTCCCGCCCGCGGTGAGCGCGTTGTGCAGCGTCACCACCAGCCGTGGCCGCGTCCGGCCCCGGGACGGGACGCGCCCGAGCCCGGCCAGGGTGAGCCCGAGCCCGGCCAGGGTGAGCCCGAGCCCGGCCAGGGCCCCGGCGCGCAGGCCGTGGGCGTGCACGACGTCCGCGCCCCGGGTCAGCCGCCCGGCGGCGAGCACCGCCCGCGCGTCGGCGAGCGGCCTGGGCCGGTCGGTGACCTCCACCTCCGCGAGCCGCGCCCCCGCCTCCCGGAACGCGAACCCCTCCCCGACCTCGCGCGGCGCCACCACCAGCACCCGGTGCCCGCGCCGCACCAGGCCCCGGGCCAGCATCGCCACGTGCCGCCCGGTCCCGCCGGACGTGGTCCCCAGCACGAACGCCACCCGCACAGCCGCTCCTCCGCTCACTCGCCCGCCCACCTCATCCACCCGGACCATCCACCTCATCCACCCGCCGGCCCGCCTCGGCGGCGCAGCAGCGCGGCCACGGCGGCGGCGTCGGCGCGGTCCACGAGCGCCACGACGCCCACGCCCGCCGCCAGCGCCACCACGGCCGCCAGCAGCGTGCCCGCCACGCTCCCCCACGTCCCGGCCCCGCTGAACAGCCCGGCGAGCCAGCCGCCCGCCACGAACCCGGCCCCACCCCCGGCGAGCGCCGCCGCCCCGGCCCGGCCCAGCCCGGCGATCGCCGCGGCCCCCCGCGCCCGTACGACGGACGCCAGCAGCAGCGCCCCGCCGGCGGTCATGCCCGCGCTCATCCCCAGCGCCAGCCCCGCCACCTGCCACTCGCGCGGGAACGCCAGCGCGAACACGGTCTGGGCCACGATCACCACGCCCCACCCGGCCACCGTCCCGGCCGCGACCGCCCGCCCGCGCCCGGCGGCGTACAGCACCCGGCTGAGGTGCGCGATCAGCCCGTAGCCGATCAGCCCCGGCGCGAACAGCGCGACGGCCCGCGCCAGCTCCACCGGCGACGACACGGTCGACTTGTCCCCCAGGAACACCACGGCCCCCGGCCCGGACGCCGCCGCGAGCACCCCGGCCGCCACCCCGGACACGAGCACCACGGCCCGGGTCGTGCGGGCGGCGAGCTCCGCGAACGCCGCCCGGTCCCCCTCCACGGCCGACAGCCGGGGGAAGGCGCTGGTGGCGATGGGCACGGCGAGCACCGCGTACGGCACCAGGTAGATCGCCCACGCGTAGTTGTAGACGGCCAGCGCCCCGCCGCCGATCACGTTGTTGGACAGCGCCAGCACCCCGGCCATGGCCGCCTGCTGGGCGAGCAGCGCCGCGATGCCCGCCAGCGCCAGCCGCCGCACCCGCACGGCCACCCCGCCGGGGAAGCGGAACGCGGGCCGCCACCGCAGCCCGAGCCCCGCCACCGGCCCGGCGACGGTGAGCACGAGCGCCAGCACACCGAGGCTGGTGCCGACGGACAGCGCGAGCTCCGCCGCGAGCGGCACCTCGGCGCTTCCGGCCCGGCCGTCGCTGAGCGGCACGAACAGCAGGTACGCCACGATGACCACGAGGCTCGACACGAGCGGCGCCACGGCGGGCCCGGTGAAGCGGTGGTGCGCCTGCAGCACGCCGTAGAGCACGACGACCACGCCGTAGAGCGGGATCTGCGGCGCGAAGACGACCAGCATCCGGGCGGCGACCGCGTGCATCTCGCAGTCGCCGCCGCCGAACAGCCCCATGATCGGCCCCGCCAGCAGCGCGGTCAGCACCGCCACGGGGACGAGCACGACCAGGCTCCACGTCAGCAGCGCCGAGCCGATCCGTCCGGCCCGCTCGCGGTCGCCCGTGGCGGCGGGTTCGGCGAGCACCGGCACGACCGCCCCGGCCAGGGCGCCGCCGACGACCACCTCGAAGACGATGTTGGGGATCTGGTTGGCGGTGAAGTAGGCGCTGGTCAGGCAGTTGGTGCCGACGGTCTGGGCCAGGGCGTACTGCTTGGCGAAGCCCGCGACGCGGGCCAGCACGGTGATCACCGCGATGAGCAGCGCGCCTCCGGCCACGCCGCGCGCCAGCCGTGGGGTCACGCCCTGCCCGCCTCTCCGGTCATTCCGGACATCATGGCAGGCCGTACGGACAGGCGCGTCACGCGGTCTCTCAGACGGCGTCGGCGGGGCGGCGGCCGAGCAGGTCGAGCCGGTTGAGCACCGGGTTGCCCGCGATGACCTTGGTGAAGCTGATCTTCTCGGAGGCGGCGGTGAGCGCGGCGACGGTGCCGAGCAGGACGAGCCTGCCGGGGCGGCCGAGCCGGGTGACGGCGGCCAGGCCGAGCAGCGCGCCGAGCGCGTTGGCCCCGGCGTCGCCGAGCATGGCGCGCTCTCCGAGGTCGTCGGGCAGCAGCGCGGCGGCGGCGCCCAGCGGCACGGCGGCCAGCGCGGCGGTCGCCGGTGAGCCGCCCGCGACCGCGCTGACCAGGAGGGGGCCGCCGGTGAGCAGGCCGACCTTGATGGCGCGGCCGGGCCGCAGGTCGAACAGGTTGGCCAGGTTGGCGGCGCCCGCGATGGCGGCGCCGTTGACGAGCGTGTCGGCCGGGCCGCGGGAGACGAGCGCGGCGGCGCCGAGCCCGGTCGCGCCGATGCCGAGGATCTTGACGGCGCCGCTGGTGACCTCGCCGCGGGCCAGCGCGGTCAGGTGGCCCTTGAAGCCCTTGGAGGAGGTGGTGCCGTAGAGGTCGTCGTAGGCGCCGAGCGCGCCGCTGCCCGCCCCGGCGAGCAGCGCGGCCGCCCGTACCCGCGGCGGCAGGCCGGGCGCGAGCGCGGCGGCCGCTCCCGCCCCGGCCACGAACGCGGGCCCTTCGAGCAGCGTGACGGCCTCGCCCCGGTGGTTCTTACGGGTCCAGCGGCTGCCCGGGTCGACTCCGCGCGCCCGGGTGAACGCGGTGTAGGCGGCGCGGGCGGCGGCGGCGCCGATCGCGGCGCCGGCGACGGCGTAGAGCAGACTGCGGGCCATGTCAGCTCCCTGAGTCGGAGGACGACGGGGTCGGCTGGGGCGTGGTCGGCGCCGGGCTCGGCACCACCGGCTGGAACGCGGTGATCCCGGTGCCGATGCCGTACTGCCCGGCGGCCCCGGCCAGTTGCTCCCGCAGAGCGTAGACGATCACGACGCGGCCCGCCGGGATATCGGCGCTGTCGACGGTGGAGACGCGCTTGGCCACCTCGGTGCTGTCGCGCACGGCGGTGACCGCGCCGCCGGGCCCGGTGGCGGGGACGGTGCCCGCCACGACCAGGCCGCGGCCGCCCGCGTCGAGCCCGGAGGCCAGCGCCACGAACGCGGCGGCCTGCGTCTCGGCGTTCTCGCCCTCGTACGGGACGTCCGGGGCGAACATGACGACGAGCGTGGCCCGCTTGGCCGGGTCGCCGTCGAGGTTGACGAACCCGCCGGTCTCCAGCCCGCCGAGCACCGAGGCGGTGGCCGCGTTGGGGGTGCCCGCGACGGCCGGGTCGGTGGTGGTCACGGTGGCGGCCAGCAGGGTGGCGGCCTTGTCGTAGGCGGTGGCGGGCGTGGGGAAGGTCATCTCGGCCGGCTTGAGCTGCCCGGCCAGGCCGTCGAGGACGCCGCCGCTCTTGGGGTCGAAGAACTTCTCCGTCAGCGAGAGCCTGCCGGTGATGGTCGCGCCCGCGTCGGTCAGCACCTCCTGGGTGGCCTCGCGCTGCGCCGCGCCCGCTCCGGGCGCCTCCACGAGCAGCACCTCCTCGCCGGTGAGCTCACCGGCGACGAGCTTGGGCGTGAGCGTGGTGACGAACGCGTCGCCCGCCTGCTCCCGGCTGCGCAGGTCGTCGATCTGGCCGCGCTGCTCCTGCTTGTCGGCGGTGAGCTGGCGGGTGAGCTCCTCGGCCGATCTGATCGCGGGGTCCTGGAGCAGCGTGGTGCCCATGACGATGCCCACGGCCAGCGCCAGGAAGATGGCGACGATGGAGACGAGGTGATAACGGAAATCGATCACGAGAAGAGCCCGACCAACCAGAAGATGAACGCGTTCCAGAAGTCTTGCAGCCCGTTCAGCCAGGTCTGGCCGAGCGGGGAGAACGACAGGGCGACACCCATCGTGATCAGCGCGGTGATCGCCAGCAGCAGCAGCTGCGGGGTGGAGATGCGGCTGCGGTAGAGGCGGCTGACGCCCTTGGCGTCGACGAGCTTGCTGCCGACGCGCAACCGGGTGAGGAAGGTGCTGGCCATGCCGGATCGCCCCTTGTCGAGGAACTCCTCCAGCGTGCCGTGGGTTCCGACAGCGACGATGAGCGAGGCGCCCTTGTCGTCGGCCATGAGCATGGCGATGTCCTCGCTGGTGCCCGTCGACGGGAAGATCACCGCGTCGCGGCCGAGCTGGCGGACCCGTTCCAGGCCGGGCGCGCGGCCGTCGCGGTAGGCGTGCACGACGAGCTCGGCGCCGCAGGTGAGGGCCTTGGCCGAGACGGAGTCGAAGTCGCCCACGATGATGTCGGGCAGGTAGCCGGCCTCCAGCAGCGCGTCGGCGCCGCCGTCGACGCCGATCAGCACCGGGCGGTATTCGCGCAGGTAGGGGCGCAGGGTGGCGATGTCTTCCTTGTAGTGGTAGCCGCGCACCACGATGAGGGCGTGCCTGCCCTCGATGGGGGTGCGGATCTCGGGCACGCCGACGCCCTCGATGAGCAGCTTGCCCTCGCCGCGCACGTACTCCATCGTGTTGACGGCGAACGCCTCGATCTGCACGGCCAGCCCGGCGCGGGCCTCGGCCATGGCCGCCTCGACGGCCTCCATGTGCTGCTCGTCGCCCTTGCCGACGACCTCGTCGTCGAGGTGGATGACGCCCTCGTGCAGCCGGACGACGTCGCCGTCCTTGACGCGCTCGAACAGCTCGTGGCTGGCGTTGTCGACGAACGGGATGCCGGCCTCAAGGATGATCTTCGGTCCGAGGTTGGGGTAGCGCCCGCTGATGCCCGCGGCCACGTTGACCACGGCCGCGGCTTCGCACGCCACCAGTGCCTCCGCGCTGACCCGGTCCACGTCGACATGGTCGATGATGGCGATCTCGCCTGGCTTGAGGCGCTTGGTGAGCCTCTTGGTCCGCCGGTCGATCCTCGCCACACCCGTGACACCGGGAAGGTCGTTGACCTTCCTTCCGCGGAGGCCCGGCATCTTGTTCCCCGGAACCTTCATCAGTGACCATCCTGCCAGAGGGAAACACGTGGGAGGTCACGCACTGCGGGGCGTGTCCGCTATGTCACCCAGGATCACCTGTCGGCGGCGGCCAGTCCCAGCAGCTCCTCCGCGTGTGCCCTGCCCAGCTCGGAATCCTCCAGTCCGGCGAGCATCCGCGACAGCTCGCGCACCCTGCCCTCGTGGTTGAGGGTGACCACGCCGCTGCGCACGACACTGCCGTCGCTGGCCTTCTCGACCACCAGATGCTGGTCGGCGAAGGCCGCGACCTGGGGCAGATGTGTGACCACAATCACCTGCGCGGTGCGCGCCAGCCGGGCCAGGCGGCGGCCGATCTCGACGGCGGCCTTGCCGCCCACGCCCGCGTCGACCTCGTCGAAGACGAACGTCGGCACCGGGTCGGCGCCGGCGAACACCACCTCGATGGCGAGCATGACCCGGCTCAGCTCACCGCCGGAGGCGCCCTTGTTGAGCGGCAGCGGCGGCGCGGCCGGGTGGGCGGCCATGCGCAGCTCGACCTCGTCGACGCCCTCGGGGCCGAACTCGGCGGCCCGGGAGAGCTGGACGACGACCCGGGCGTGCGGCATGGCCAGCGCGGTCAGCTCCTCGGTGACGGCCGCGCCGAACCGCTCGGCGGCGGCCTGGCGCACCTTGGTCAGCTCGGCGGCCAGGTCGGTGAGGCGCGCGGTGAGCTCCTCCAGCTCGCGGGTGAGCTCCCCGATGCGCTCGTCGTCGCCCTCCAGCTCGGCCAGCCGGGCGGCCGAGCGCTGCGCCCAGGCCAGCACGCCGGCGCTGTCCTCGCCGTACTTGCGGATCAGCCCGGTCAGCGCGGAGCGCCGCTCCTGGACGGCCGCCAGCCGGGCCGGGTCGGCCTCGATCGACTCGGCGTAGGCGGCCAGGTCGGTGGCCACGTCCGAGATGAGGTAGCCCGCCTCGGCCAGCCGGTCGGCCATCCCGGCGAGCTGGCTGTCGAAGTCGCGCACCGCGTCGACGGCCGCCCGCGCCTCGCCCAGCAGCGAGATCACGTCACGCGCGCCGCCCGCGGCCTCCATCGGGTCGCCGAGCAGCGCCGAGTGCGCGGTGGTCGCCGCGCCGCGCAGCGCGTCGGCGTGCGACAGCCGCTCCTCCTCGCCGCGCAGGTCGGCGTCCTCGCCGGCCTTCGGGTCGACCTTCTCGATCTCCTCCAGCCCGAACCGGAGCAGGTCGGCCTCCTGCGCCCGCTCCCGGGCGCGCGTGGTCAGCTCCTCCAGCAGCGCCGCCACCTGCTTGTGCCTCTTGTACGCCTGCGCGTACGCGCGCAGCGGCTTGACCAGGTCGTTGCCGGCATAGCGGTCGAGCGCGGCGCGCTGCCTGGCGGGCTGCAGCAGCCGCTGCTGGTCCATCTGGCCGTGCACCGCCACCAGGTCGTCGGCCAGGTAGGTCAGGGTGCCGACGGGCACCGTGCGGCCGCCGAGCCAGGCACGCGACCTGCCCTCGGCCGAGACGGTGCGGGAGATGATCAGCTCGCCGTCGTCGACCTGGCCGCCGATGTCCTCGACCTGCTGGGCGACCCGGCCGCCCGGGTCGATGACGAGCGTGCCCTCGACGCTGGCCTTGTCGGCGCCGGGGCGGATCCGGGAGGGGTCGGCCCGGCCGCCGAACAGCAGCCCGAGACCCGTGACGACCATCGTCTTGCCCGCGCCGGTCTCGCCGGTGACCACGTTGAAGCCCGGCGAAAGCTCCAGCACGGCCTCGTCGATGACGCCGAGCCCCTGGATGCGGACCTCCTCGACCCTTGGTCGCACTGCCCACTCCCGTCACTTACGTGCTTTCCGAACACTCGTGCGGATGCGATCCTACGCGTTCGCGTCCCCATTCACTCAGGGTCGCACCCTTCCGCGCCACCCCTGGACGGGTAGTTCGAACTTGGCGACCAGCCTGTCGGTGAACGGCGCCCCGGTGCTCTCCACACCGTGCAGCCGGGCCAGCCGTACCGGCTCGCTGCCGCGCCGCACCTCCACGCGGGTGCCGGCGGGAAGGTCGAAATGGCGGCGCCCGTCGCACCACAGGACCCCGACGGGTGTGTCGGGCAGGATCTCGACGGCGAGCGTCGAGCGCGGCGAGACCACCAGCGGGCGCGCGAACAGGGCGTGCGCGCTGATCGGCACCATGAGCAGCGCCTCCACCTCCGGCCACACCACCGGGCCGCCGGCGGAGAAGGCGTAGGCGGTGGACCCGGTCGGCGTGGCGCAGATCACGCCGTCGCAGCCCCAGCGCGACAGCGGCCGCCCGTCGATCTCGGCGACCACCTCCAGCATGCGCTCCCGCTTCTCGACGGTGACCTCGTTGAGCGCCCACGTGTCGGCGATGACGCGGCCGTTCTGCCGGGCCAGCACGTCGATCGTCATGCGCTCCTCGACGTCGTAGCGGCCCGCGACCACGCTGTCGACGGCGGCGGCCAGGTCGGCGACCTCGGCCTCCGCCAGGAAGCCGACGTGGCCCAGGTTGACGCCGAGCAGCGGGGTGCCGGCGGGCCTGGCCAGCTCGGCCGAGCGCAGCAGCGACCCGTCGCCGCCGAGCACGATCATCACCTCGGCGTCCTTGGCCGCGCCCGGCTCGGCGGGCACGACGTCGACGCCGCCGCAGCCGATGTCGGCGGCCTCGCCGTCGAGCACGCGGACGCTCAGCCCGGCCGCCACCAGCCGCCCGATGACCAGCCTGGCGCTCTCCACGGCGGCCTCCCGCCCGGTGTGCGCGGTGACCAGGACGGTCCGGCTCGCTGCCCGGCTCATTGGGGCCCCTCCGCCACGGCACGTCGGATCTCGGACTCCAGGTCGGCGACCGGCGGCGCCCCTTCGCCCTTGCCCAGCCACAGCAGGTATTCGACGTTGCCCGACGGACCCGGCAGCGGGCTCGCGGTCACGCCGCGCACCGCCAGCCCCAGCTCACCGGCCTTCGCGGCGGCCTGCCGCACCGCTCCCGCCCGCAGCTCCGGGTCACGCACCACGCCACCGGCCCCCACGAGCTCCTTGCCCACCTCGAACTGCGGCTTGACCAGCATGACGAAGTCGGCGCGCGGCGCGGCGACCTCGGCCAGCGCGGGCAGCACGAGCCGCAGCGAGATGAACGACAGGTCGCCGACGACCAGCGTGGGCGCCTCGCCGACCATGCCCGGCGTGAGGTCGCGCACGTTGAGCCGCTCCATCACCGTGACCCGCTCGTCGCTGCGCAGCGACCAGGCGAGCTGCCCGTAGCCGACGTCGACGGCGACCACGTGCGCGGCGCCGCGGCGCAGCAGCACGTCGGTGAACCCGCCCGTGGACGCGCCCGCGTCCAGGCAGCGCCGCCCCGTCACGTCCAGCTCGGGGAACGCCTCCAGCGCCCCGAGCAGCTTGTGCGCGCCGCGCGAGACGTAATCAGGCCCGCCGGGCGACTCGGCGACGACGATGGCCGAGGCGGTGTCGACCTGGGTGGCGGGCTTGCCGGCCCGCTGGCCTCCGACGGCGACTCGGCCCGCCTCGATCAGCTGGGCCGCCTGCTCCCGCGAACGCGCCAGCCCGCGCCGCACCAGCTCGGTGTCGAGCCGGACCCTGCGGCTCACCGCGCCTCCACGGCGCCGAGGGCGGCCTCCAGCCCGGAGAACGCCTCCTCGAACACCGCCACGTGCTCGCCCACCGGCAGCCCGGCCAGGCGGCCCAGATCCGCGAGGACCGCGTCGACCCGCTCGTCGCCGGTTGCCTCTGGCAGCTCACTCATGACTCGACGGTAACGCCTCGGGCGAGCGCCCGGCACCTTGGCGGGCGTGTCACACGTTGGAGGGTCATACGGGGTGCTCCGATGTGGAACGCTACGGACCCTGAAGACAAGGAAAGGAAGGCGGATCATGGCAAGCGTCGAGGAGTGCCGGGAGGCGCTGGTCAAGCTCGTCGCCCAGTTCGACGAGATCGACGAGCAGGACCGGGCCAAGCACGTGGTCGAGCGCACGGTCAGCTGCCGGGTGTCCGACCTCGACGTCACCTTCCACGGCCGGCTCCACCACGGCGGCCTCGACCCGTTCACCGAGGAGCCGCCCGCGAACGGCAAACCGGCCGAGGTCAAGCTGACGATCGTGTCCGACGACCTCATCGCGCTGGTCGACGGGGAGCTCGACCTGGCCCGCGCGCTGCTGGGCGGCCGCGTCAAGATCGACGCCAGCTTCGGCGACCTCCTCCGCCTCCGCCGCCTCCTCTGACCCCGCCACCCCCACTTGCCCCGCACCTTGACCCGCAGGTCCTGTCCCGCAGGACCTGACCCGTCGGCCCAGACCCGCAGGTCCCGCAGGACCTGGCCCTCGCCCCGCCCCGCAGGACCCGTCCCGCAGGACCTGGCCCGGCCTGCGCCGACCCGGTCCTGCGCCGACCGCGCGCGCTCAGACCCACCCGCCCTGGTAGGCCCGCTCTGAGCCCCCGCCCTGGTGGGCGCTCTGAGCACCCTCTGGTGAGCCGGCTCAGAGCGCCCACGCTGGTTGACCCGCCCTGGCGTGCCCGCGGTTCGTGTGCCCCTGCGTCAGCCGATGCGGTCGAGAGCCTCCTTGACCGCATCCTCCTCGGCGCGGCCGTCGCCGACGGCCGCCCACACGGCGTCGCACGCCGCCCGCAGCCCGTCGATCCGGCTCCCGCCACCGTCGAGCCGCAGCGCCCCTCCGGCCCACCGCGCCCGCCACCCGCCGCACTCCCCATCGCGCACCGGCGGATACGGCTCCAGCAACGCCCCCAGGTCCTCCCCGACATAGGTCGGCCGATGCCGCGGCCCCGCCGTGAGCAGGTCGACCGGCCTGGCCACCCCCGTCAGCACCAGCAGCCCGTCCACGCCCGCGTTCACCGCGCCCTCAATGTCGGTGTCGAGCCGGTCCCCCACGACCAGCGGCCGCCGCGCCCCCGTACGGATCACCGACTCCCGATGCAACGGCGGATCAGGCTTACCCGCATAGACCGGCTCAACCCCGGTCGCATGCGCGATCACCCGTACCATCGCCCCGTTCCCCGGCTGCTCCCCTCGCCCGGTCGGCATGGTGGCGTCCCCGTTGGACGCCACGAACAACGCCCCCCGCCGCACCGCCAGCGCCCCCTCCGACAGCAGCTCGTACGACAACCCGGGCGCGATCCCCTGCACCACCGCCGCAGGCTCCGACGCCGCCGTGGTCACCGGCCTCAGCCCCCGATCCCGTACGGCCAGCCGCAGCCCCGACCCACCCACCACGAGCACGTTCGACCCGGCGGGCACCCGCTCGGCCACCACCCGCGCCGCCGCCTGCGCCGACGTGACGACGTCCACCGCCTCGGCCGGCACCCCCAGCTCCCGCAGATGCGTCGCGATGGCGGCGGGCGTCCGCGAGGCGTTGTTCGTCACGTACGCCAGCCGCGCCCCGCGCCGCCGAGCCCGCTCCAACGCCTCCGGCGCCCCGGGCACCGCATGTCGCCCCAGGTAAACAACCCCGTCAAGGTCAAGCAGCAGGGTGTCATAGCCGTCGATCAGCACAATGCCTCATTCCCCTAGCCCACCCACATCCCGTGAGACTCTAACCGCGCCCCAACTCCCGCCCTGATGCCCCACCCCCGCCCCCCACGCTGCCGAAGCCGGACCACCCCGGTGCCCGACCTCCCCGCTGCCGAAGCCCGGCCCTCCCCCATGCCCGATCGCCCCGTCTGCCCCAAGACCGCCCCCGGGCCCCACCGACTACCACTGCCCGACCGGCTGGCCCATCCCCGCCTGACCGCCCCATCCGCCCGACTCTCCCCCATCGCCCGGTCCACCCGGGTCCACCCGATCCGCTCGACTCGCCCCATCGCCCGGTCCGCCCGGTCCGCCCGATCCGCCCGATCCGCCCGATCCGCCCGATCCGCCCGATCCGCCCGATCCGCCCGATCCGCCCGATCCGCCCGATCCGCCCGATCCGCCCTCGACGGGCTTACCAGGCCCGAGCCTGCCCACTCGCACGACCGGCCACCGGGGGCGTGACCGCGTGCGCTCGCGTAGCCCCCGGCCATCGGCCTGCCCCCGCCCGACCGGCCGCCCCTGCCCCGGAGGATCAGCAGGTCGCCACACGGCCCACAGCAGCGGCCGCCCCCTTCCCCGGCCACGCCCTCCTCCCGGCTACGCGTCCCTCCCGGCTACGCGTCCCTCCCCCGACTGCGCGCGCGACCTTCACGCAGGCTCGCTCGCGCGCGCCGACCCATCGTGGGTCACGCGTGCCGCCTCGTCACCGCGCCCTCTCAGGGCCATTCGCCGCCGCTCAGCACCGCCGGGCTGGGCGTCCTTGCAACATGCGCCGTTCTCTCAGCGACGTCGCCCCTCGCCGCTCACTGGTCGCCCCGCCCTGTCCACGTACATCCCGGCCATCTGCTCGTTGGCGTCGGTGGCGGTAGGCAGGATGAGGTGGGACACAAACGCATATGCCACCATGACGGCGGGCGGGGTCACATCTCCCGTCGGGCGCGGAGGGTCGCCCGTACGCTCTTCAACGCCGACACGTAGTGCCCCTCATCGGGCCGCATCGCCACGGCGATCGCGAGCGGCTCCTGCGCTCCCTCGATGTCACCGGTGCGCCACAACGACAGGCCGAGCCCGAAGTACGCGTAGTCCTCCGCGGGGTTGGCGTCGACGATCCGCCGGAAGCTGTCGGCCGCCTCCGCGTACTGCCGCGAGTTGAACTGGGCCCTGGCCAGCGCCTCCCTGATGCTGCGGGAGTCCGGCTCGGCGCCGGCCGCCCGTTCCAGCAGCGCGGCCGCGGCCGCCGGGCTGCCTTCCTTGAGCAACTTCACTCCACGCTGGTACCAGTCGTAAACGTCACCCCTCGGAGCGCCCGTCGGGGAATCTTCGTGAGGGTTTTCACCTTGGACCATTGCGTGAGCTCTCCTTCATCGGCAATCGACGGGTTCGCTGGGGAATCGGGCACCGGCGGAGCGTCGGGGCGACCACGGAAAGACACGGACGTCTATGACAGCATGCCCGGTATGGGGAATTCCGAACTGCCGATACCGGATGGTCTCGAACTGCGCCCCTTCCGGGGCGTACGATTCGCCGTCGACGATCCCGCCAAGGTGACCTCCCCGCCGTACGACCTGATCTCGGACGGTGATGTCCACGCGCTGCTGGACTCCCATCCCTACAACGTCGTCCGTCTCATCCTTCCCATCTCGCCCCCGGGAGACGCCAACCAGCCGGCTCCCGCTGACCACTCCGGCGAGAGCACTCCCGCCCCCGGTACCCCGGCAAACCCACGCACACCACCCGCGCATTCCCAGCCGCACGGCCATGCGCCCGCAAAGCCCGCCTCCACGCCCGGAGGCCCCGCAGAAGCGCCACCATCTGGACGCCCTGCAGCCGCGCCGCAGCCTGGACGCCTCGCAGCAGCGCCACCATCTGGACGTCCCGCAACCGCGGAACAGCCCGGACGTGCCGCTGTCACCCCGGAGGCCCGCAGCAGCGAAGCGCCGCCGGCCCGCTATGGCCAGGCGCGCGACACGTTGCAGGCGTGGCTGGCCTCGGGTGTCCTGATGGTCGACGACCGTCCCGCTCTCTACGTGTACGAGCAGCGCGGCGAACACGTCGTGCAGCGCGGCCTCATCGGGGACGTGTGCCTGGCGGACCCCGCGCAGGGCATCGTCCTGCCCCACGAGGACGTCATGCCCGGCCCCATCGCGGACCGCCTCGCCCTGATGAGCACCACCCAGGCCAACCTTGAGCCCATCTTCCTCCTCTACGACGGCGCCACCGGCACGGCGACGACCCTGGTGGACGAGGTCGCCGCGACCCGCCCGCCCCTGGTGACCGCCCATACGGAAGACGGCCTGACGCACCGCCTCTGGGCCATCACGGACGAGGCCGAGATCGATGCCGTCAACGCCGACCTCCACGCGCGCCAGGCCCTGATCGCCGACGGCCACCACAGATACGCCACCTACCGCATGCTCCAGCGCCAGGAACACGCAACTCGCCCCCAGCCCGCAGGAAGTCAGGTTCCCTCCGGTGCGTCCCCGCTGAGCCGTCGGGCCGGCGGCGGGCCGTGGGACTTCGGGCTGGCTCTGCTCGTCGACTCACGTGCGTATCCGCCCGACCTGAAGGCCATCCACCGCGTCATCCCCGGGCTCCCCTTGCCTGAGGCAGCCGCGCGTGCCAAGGGCGCGTGGCGGGTTCAGGACCAGGGGAATCTGGCAGAGGGCATGGCCGCCCTCGACGCCGCCGAGAACCCGGCCTTCCTGCTGGCCGGAGCGGAGGGCGTCCACCTGCTGACCCATCCCGATCCGGTGCAGCTCGCGCTGGCCATGCCCGCCGACCGCTCGGACCGCTGGAACTCTCTGAACACCTCCATCCTCACCCAGTTCGTGCTGCCCAAGGTGTGGGGGCTGCAGGACGACGAGAAGACCGTGCGGATCGTGCACCATGACTCGTACGCGGCACTGCGCCTGGCTGTCGAGACCGGTGGCACCGCCGTGCTCCTCAAGCCGCTGGCCGTGGATGATGTGCTGGCGGTCGCGGCCGGTGGAGAACGAGTGCCCCGGAAATCCACCTCCTTCGGCCCCAAGCCCCGTACGGGCCTCGTCCTGAGGACTTTCGCCATCGATTGACCTCCGGCAGTCGCGCCATTCCCGAGGTGCTCGCACGCCGTCCACGACGGAGCGAGTGGCCCATGCGCGCCCCCAGCTCGCATGGGCTCCGCGACCGCCTACCCGGGTGGCGGGGTCAGCCGGTCTCGGCGAGGACCGCCACGGGGCGCGGAGTGGTCGGTGGCGGCGGCTCGGGAGGCTCCTGGGGCAGGGGGTCGGCTTCGATGACCCTGGCCGACGACACCTCCACCTCGTAGCTCCAGACCTTGGCCTGCGCCGGTCCGAAGATGCGGCAGCGGAAGGCGCCGGTGAGCTCCAGCGGGTCTCGCGGCTTGAGGCTCCGGACCAGGTCGGCCACCTCGGTGTCGAACGTGACGCACGGGATGCTGTCGGTCATCGTGCCGTGGCGCCGGTGCCTGCGACGGCGCACCAGCAGGCGCCACTTCGTCATCGTGTCGCCACTGGGCAGCTCGCGGTCCTCGACACCCGCCGACAGCCGGCCCACCAGCAAGACCTCGTTACGGTCCACAGTCGTCCTCCCATTGGTGTTCGGGTGAGGATCACTCTCTACGATGAGGACGAGGCCGGTTCGGCTGGAACGCCGTTCTGGGGATAGCGGACGCGGTTCAGGAGTTGCCTGTGGACAACATCACCGCCCTCGGCGGCGACGTCTATGAGATCGACACGAAAATGGCCGGCTACTCGGGCATCACCGCCGGTTATCTGATCCTGGGCGATCGCCCATGCCTGGTGGAGACCGGTACGTCCACGTCCGCGCCCGTGGTGCGCGACGCGCTGGCCTCGCTCGGCGTCGGGCCGGGCGACCTCGCGACGGTCGTGGTCACGCACATCCACCTGGATCACGCGGGCGGAGTGGGGGACATCGCGAAGTTCTTCCCGTCCGCCCAGGTGGTCGTCCACGAGAAGGGGGCACGGCACCTGGCCGAACCGTCACGGTTGATGGCCAGCGCCCGGATGGTGTGGGGAGACCGTCTCGACACGCTGTTCGGTGAATTGTCCCCCACCGAGGCCGAGCGCATCGTCGCGCTGGGCGACACCGGCGCCATCGATCTCGGCAACGGCAGGACGCTGAGCAGCCACTACTCCCCCGGCCACGCCAAGCACCACGTCGGCCTGATCGACTCGTACACCGGGGACCTGTATGTCGGCGACGCGGCCGGCGTCTACCTGCCCCAGACCGGCGACCTGCGCCCGGCGACCCCGCCGCCGGACTTCGACCTGCAGACCGCGCTCGACTCGATCGCGCTGTTCGAGGCACTCGGGCCGCAGCGGCTGCTGTTCAGCCACTACGGGCCCGTCGACGCGGTACAGGAAACGCTCGAAAGGTCGGCGGAGGAACTGCGCATCTGGGTTGATCTCACCCGGCAGGCGCACGCGGAGGGCATGGACCTCGACCACGCCGTCGCCATGGTCCGCGACCGCACCAAGGAGCGTTACACGGCGCTCGCCGCCGACGACGAGACGGCCGAGCACTTCGAGCTCCTCAGCGGCGCCCCGTCGAACGTCGCGGGCATCCTCCACTGGCTCGACCGCGTCTCGCCGTAATTGTTTGTGCGGGTACGGGACCCGTACCCGCACAAGGTGTTACTCGTCGCGCTTGGCCGCTTCGTCGGCCTCGTCGCCCTCGTCGAGGTCGTCACCGAAGTCCGGCTCGATGAAGGCAGGGTTGATACCGGCCACGGCGGCCGAATCACCGGACTTCACCGGCTCGGAGCCGGCGTCCGCCTTCGCCTTCGGAGCCTCCGCCGAGCGGGTTTCCGCCTGACGAGTTTCCGCCTTCGGGGCCTCCTTCGGGGCCGCCTGCTTCGGGGCCGGGGCCTCGGGCTTCGACTCGGGCTCCTGGGAGTCCGCG
Source organism: Nonomuraea sp. NPDC023979 (assembly GCF_040639085.1). Lineage (NCBI taxonomy): Bacteria > Bacillati > Actinomycetota > Actinomycetes > Streptosporangiales > Streptosporangiaceae > Nonomuraea > Nonomuraea sp. NPDC023979. Next base: position 4,113 of record NZ_JBEZZG010000008.1, on the reverse strand, counting down.
TCATCCTCGGCTGCCCGGGGCTCCGGCGACGGCTCGGCGTCTGGGACCACGTCGGCAGACTCGGCGCTCGCAGCCGCAGCCGCCTCCTCGGACGTCTCGCGGTCGGCACCGGCCGACCCGTCAGCCGCCTCATCGGCGTCCCTGGAATCGGCATCGTCCAGGACAGAGCCGACGGCGGCCGTCTCGGCCGATGAGTGCCCGGCATCGGCGTCCTCGTCCGGCGCCTCGCTCAGGTGCTCAAGCTCGGCATCGACCGTCTCCGCCTCCGGGGTGGCGAGCAGGTCGCCGGCCTCGGCGAGCGCCTCGGCGTCGTCAGGCGAGTCGTCCTCCTCGGGCTGGTCCGAGGCCGCGCCGGCGTCGTCGAAGTCGTCCTCGTAGTCGAACTCCTCCTCGACGTCCTCGATGACGGCTCCGGTCAGCTCGGCGTACCGCTCGGCGGCGTCCGTCTCACCGTCCTCGTCGAAGGCCATCGCCCGGCCGAACCAGTCGGTGGCCGCCTCCTGGTGCCCGGCCTCGGCCAGCGCGTCGGCGTACGCGAACGCGAGCCGCGCCGACCACGGCCGGGGCTGCGGGTCGCGCAGCTCGGGCAGGCGCTGGAGCGTGATGACCGCGGCGTCGTGCTGGCCGAGGTCCCGGCGGGCGCCGGACTCCACGATGCTCAGCTCGATCTTCCCGGCCCTGTCGAGGCGTTCGGCCTCGGGCGAACGTACGAGGTCGAGCGCCCGCTCGGGCCGACCCATCCCGCGTTCGCAGTCGGCCATGACCGGCAGGTACGCCTCCGAACCGGTCATCCTTCTCGCGGCGCGCAGATCGCTCAGCGCCTCCGAGAAGTGCCCGGCACGGTAGGCGACGATGCCGGCGGCCTCCCGTACGACACCGATGCGGGCCGCGAAACGGCGGGCCACCTTGGTGTGTTCGTGAGCCTTGTCCGGGTCGTCCGCCTCGAGCGCCCGCTCGGCGGCGACGAGGTGCCTGCCCACCAGCTCGGCCAGGTCGCCAGGCAGGGAACGCAGTTCCTCGCGTACTTCCTTCTCGAGCTCGTCGGCGGTGATGTCGGGCTCGACCTCGGGCAGCCTCTCGCGCTGCGGAGCGCCGGCCTCGTCCTCCGGCCTGCCGAACCGCGCCCGGGTGCCGCCCGGCCGCTCGTCACGCGAGAACGGCCGCGAACGGTCGTCCCGGTATCCACCGCTTCGGGGGCCTCGGTCGTCACGGTCGCGGAACGGACGGCGCTCGCCGCCATCGCGCGAGCCCCGGTAACCGCCACCGTCGCTGCGCGGCCCACGATCGTCGCGGAACCCGCCCTCGCGACGCGGACCCCGGTCATCCCTGTCCCGGAACGGACGACGCTCGCCGGCATCACTGCGCGGGCCGCGGTCATCGCGGTCACGGAAGGGGCGACGCTCGCCGCTGTCGCTACGCGGGCCACGGTCGTCACGGTCGCGGAACGGACGGCGCTCGCCGGCGTCACGCGGACCCCGGTAACCACCGCTGTCGCTACGCGGCCCACGATCGTCACGGTATCCGCCCTCGCGGCGCGGACCCCGGTCATCGCGATCCCGGAACGGGCGACGCTCGCCACTGTCGCTACGCGGACCCCGGTCATCCCGGTCACGGAACGGGCGACGCTCGCCACTGTCACTGCGCGGGCCACGGTCATCGCGGTCGCGGAACGGACGGCGCTCGCCGCCATCGCGCGAACCCCGGTAACCACCGCTGTCGGAACGCGGCCCACGGTCATCGCGGAACCCGCCCTCACGACGCGGACCCCGGTCATCCCGCTGGTATCCACCCTCGCGACGGGGACCACGGTCATCGCGATCCCGGAAGGGACGACGCTCGCCACTGTCGCTACGCGGACCCCGGTCATCCCGATCGCGGAACGGGCGACGCTCACCGCTGTCACTGCGCGGGCCACGGTCATCGCGGTCACGGTACGGACGGCGCTCGCCGGCGTCACGCGGACCCCGGTAACCACCACTGTCGCTACGCGGCCCACGATCGTCGCGGAACCCGCCCTCTCGACGCGGACCCCGGTCATCCCGATCCCGGAACGGACGACGCTCACCACTGTCACTGCGCGGCCCACGGTCATCCCGGTCACGGAAGGGGCGACGCTCACCACTGTCGCTCCGCGGACCGCGATCGTCACGGTCGCGGTAGGGCCGACGCTCGCCGGCGTCACGCGAACCTCGGTAACCACCACTGTCGCTACGCGGCCCACGATCATCGCGGAACCCGCCCTCACGCCGCGGACCCCGGTCGTCGCCCTCCCTGAACGGGCGGCGGGGGCCGCGGTCGTCCCACGACCTGCGGTCGCCCGAGTTGCGGTCCTGGTAGGGCCGCCGGTCCTCACTGCGCGGTCCCCTGCTGCCGTCGTCACGACGGCCGCCACGGTCATCCCGGTTGTCCCGGCTATACGACCGCGATCTATCGGCATCGGCGCGGAACGGACGGTCGCCCCGGGAGTCACGTTCGCGGGAACCCTGCCCGCCGCTCCTGTCGCCTCCGTCTGAGCGCCTCTCCCCGTAGTCGCCGCGCTCGCGCTGTCCGCCGTCCGATCCGCTATCTCTGTTCACTTCTGGTCCATTTCGTTGGCTCACTCAGCGGACCCTTGCTACCTGTACGGCGGTCCGCCGTGGCTGGTCGCCGCCTGTCGAAGGCCTTACGCGACGAAGGCCACCCGTGGGGGGTGGCCCGGTACCCTCAAGCGTAGCAAGCCACACCGTGTCCCTTGGCCGACACATATTCGATCGCACGCAGGCGGCCCCCCCGGGCAGACTCTCCGCATGTCCTTGCGCTTCCACGAGATCGCCGAATCCCGCCACAACATCCTTAACCCACTCAACGAGCTCAAACTTCAACAGCTCGGCGAGATGTGCCGCATCACTCCCGGTACGCGCCAGCTCGACCTGGCGTGCGGCAAGGGCGAGCTGCTCGCCACCTGGTCCGCCACGTACGGCCTGCACGGCGTGGGCGTCGACATCAGCAAGGTCTTCCTGGACGCCGCCAGAGCCCGTGTGAACGAACTGGACGTGGCCGACCGCGTCCGCTTCGTCGAAGCCGACGCCGAGACCTATGAGGACACTCCAGAAACGTACGACATCGTGTCCTGCGTTGGGGCCACCTGGATCGGCGGCGGCCTGGCCGGCACGCTGGACCTCATGCGCCGCCCGCTGCGCCGCGACGGCCTCGCCCTGGTGGGCGAGTGCTACTGGATCTCCCCGCCGCCGGAGAAGGCGTACGAGTCCCTGCAGGTGCCGATGGGCAGCTTCGCTTCACTCGCGGAAACGGAGGAGGTGTTCGACGCCGCCGGGTTCGAGCTGCTGGACATGGTTCTCTCCAATCAGGACGACTGGGACCGATACATGGCCAGCCAGTGGTGGACGCTGAGCGATTGGCTGCGCGACAACCCCGCCGATCCCGATCACGCCGCCGTGCGCGACTTCCTGAACCGTGCCAGGCGGTCCCATCTCGAGTACGGCCGGCAGTATCTGGGCTGGGGCGTGTTCGTGCTCCGCCAGAAGAACGCCTGACAGAGCAGTCCTCCACAACGCCAAAAGGGCCCCCGGCAGTGCCGGAGGCCCTTTTGGAACGCAAAAAGTTTGGAACGCGAAGAAGGCCCCGACAATCAGCTTGTCGGGGCCTTCTTCTGAAAGATTGTCCGGCGGTGACCTACTCTCCCACACCCTCCCGAGTGCAGTACCATCGGCGCAGGGAAGCTTAACTTCCGGGTTCGGAATGTAACCGGGTGTTTCCTTCCCGCCATAACCGCCGTAACCCTATGAAACTGTCAAGCGAACCGCTTGTTGTTTCAGAATTGCATAGTGGACGCGAGCAAGTATTCTGCGATGCGGCGCTTCTCCGGACCCGGCGAAGAGTTACGGAGCGCTGCACACACCACAGAACTTTAGCTTTGTGGTCAAGTCCTCGGCCTATTAGTACCGGTCAGCTCCACACGTTACCGCGCTTCCACCTCCGGCCTATCAACCCGGTCGTCTACCGGGAGCCTTACCCCCAAACGGGGTGGGAGACCTCATCTCAAGGCGAGCTTCCCGCTTAGATGCTTTCAGCGGTTATCCCTTCCGAACGTAGCCAACCAGCCGTGCACCTGGC